>JAYTXS010000473.1:0-5708 GCA_043742845.1 Gammaproteobacteria bacterium | reverse complement strand
CCAAGCAGCATGCCGCCGCCACCGGGCTTGGCGCCCTGGCCGATGACGATTTCAATGGCGTCCGCGCGCCGCACGTCATCCGGATCGAAGCCGTAGCGTGACGGCAAACACTGGTAAACCAAAGTCTTCGACGAGGCGCGCTCCTCCGTGGTCATGCCACCGTCGCCTGTCGTCGTCGAAGTGCCCACCTCGGTTGCAGCTCGACCCAAGGCGTCCTTCACTCGCGCCGATAATGCGCCGAAACTCATGCCGGCGATGGTGATCGGGATCGCAAGCTCGATCGGCTTCGTCGCGAAACGTGTGCCCAACAGGGTCTTGGTCGCGCAGCGTTCTCGATAGCCTTCGAGGGGATAGCGCGACAGCGACGCTGCCAGGAACAACAGATCGTCGAAATTCGGCACACGGCGCTTGGCGCCCAATCCACGAATCTCGTACAAACCGCTGGCCGCGGCGCGTTGAATGTAGTCAATCGTCGATCGATCGAAGCCGGCCGATTCCTCCAACTGGGGCCCCGTCATATCAATACTCCTGATCGGCATCGGCATGCCAGTGATACAGACTCTTGGCTGAGGCAATACGCTTGAAATCCGCGACATCGTGGTGCTGGCCCGCCTGCGCAAGCAAACTTTTGACCGTGGCGCGATCGGTATCGGTCATGGGCTCGAAGCGCGCGTCGGCACCCAGCGATCGCACCTTGCCGCGTACATAGATCACGGCTTCGTACAGCGAATCCCCCAGCGCATCCTCGGCGTCGCCGCAAATCACCATACGCCCGGCTTGCGCCATGAAGGCCGAGAAGCTGCCGACGCTGCCGCCCACCACTATGTCAGCTCCTTTGAGTGAAATCCCGCAACGCAACGACGCATCGCCATCGATGACGAGCAGGCCACCATGCGCCGAAGCACCCGCGGCGGTAGACGCAAAACCCTTGATGTGCACGCGACCGGACATCATGTTCTCGGCGGCGCCCGGACCCGCGTTGCCATGCACGGTGACCGAGGCGTACTTGTTCATGCCCGCCACGTAGTAACCCACGTGGCCGTAAATCTGTACATCCAGTTCGGCATGGAGGCCGACCGCGATGGAATGCGCGCCATCCGGGTTCTTCACCTGAATGGGCGGCCCCGCCTGACCTGACGCCTGCCGGTGCAAAAACGAATTTAGATCCCGCAGACTGTCTCGAGAGAGATCGAATTCGCGCGCCTTATTCAGCGGCTTCAAATTTGCCATGAATAGATCTCCTCCGGCTTGGGCTCGAACAGCGAGGCGCTGGCAATTTCCGGCAGATGCGCCAGCGAACGGAACTCAGACGCGATGGCGACATAATCATCGGTCTCGGCCACCACTGCCGGCTTGCAGGCGAAGGCGTCACGCACGATGAGCAGCTCCCGGTCAGTGCCCATTAGAAAGGTATAGAACCCGTCCAATTCTCTGAAGCCTTGGCGCACGGCCGTTTTCAAATCGTCGCCTTCACGCAGGCGCCACTCGAAGAAGCGGCAGGCGGCCTCAGTGTCATTGTCGGTCTCGAACTGGATGCCGAGCGGTTCGAGTTTCTTACGCACAAGGTGCGGGTTGGATAGTGAACCGTTATGCACCAGGCAGAAGTCGCGCCCCGCCGTAAACGGATGCGCGTGCGCCGGAGTGACCGCGGATTCGGTCGCCATGCGCGTGTGCCCCACCAGATGCGAGCCGCGCAGCGACTTAAAATCGTAGCGATCCGCGATGTCGGCCGGAGCCCCCACGTCCTTGTATAGATCGATGGACTGGCCCACCGAGAGTACGGCAATCATCGGCGCGGACCGCCGCAGCCATGCCGACAACTGATCAGGATCGGCAGAACTGGTCAAGACGGCGTGATTGCCATGCGTCGCGATTTCGTGAGCGTGGGCGAAGTCGGCGGCGATACGCGCTAATAATTCCGACCAGTCGACCGCGCGTTCGCCGCTGTACAAGCTGATCTTATGATGCCGCTCGGACACCGGCGCGGTGTACACCGCAAGCCCAGCAGAATCCGGCCCCCGTTCGGTCATGCCGACCAGCATGGGTACCATGAGGGCGCCGAGCTGGTCGCGCAGCGCAGGGTTCTTGACCAGAAGGCCGACGATTCCGCACATAGTTAAGCTCCTGTCTCGACCAATGCGTCCTAGAAAAATTCCAAATAGCGGCGTGATTCCCAATCTGACACATGCCGCGAATACTCGATCCATTCCATACGCTTCAGGCGAATGAATTCTCGCGCCAGATCCTTACCCAGCCCATCGCAGATCACGCTATCTTTCTCGAGCGCGTCCACCGCCTCGTGCAGCGATTGCGGCAAGACCTCGATGCCCTTCGCCGCCAATTCCTCGAAGGACAGTTCGTAGAGATTGATGTTCTGCGCCTTGCCCGGATCGAGCTTCTTATCGATGCCGTCGAGCCCCGCGGCGATCAATGCAGCGGAGACGAGATACGGATTGCAGGCGGCATCCGGCAACCGGATCTCGAGCCGCCCATGGGGAACACGCACGCAGGCAGTGCGGTTGTTGTCGCCGTAGGCAATGTAGGCAGGAGCCCAGGTCGCGCCCGACAACGCTCGGCCGACGACCAACCGTTTGTAGGAATTCACGGTGGGCGCCGCAACGGCGCACAGCGCGCGTGCATGGTGCAGAACTCCGCCCAAGAAGTGGTACGCCATGGTCGACAGACCCATACCCGACTTGTCGTTCTTGTCATAAAACGCGTTCTTCTGCTTGGCGTTGCCCATCGACACGTGAAAATGCGCGCCGCTGCCCGCGCGATTGGCGAACGGCTTGGGCATGAAGGTCGCGGTCAAGCCGTGCTTGTGGGCAATCTCGCTGGCAGCCATCTTGACGAAGGTGAAGTTATCGGCAGATTTGAGCGCGTCCGCATAAGTGAAGTTGATTTCGAACTGGCCGTTGCCGTCCTCATGATCAATTTGATACACGTCGATGCCGACGGCGCGCAGCCCCGCCACCATTTCATCCAGTACCTCGCGGCTGCGGTACAGTCCTTTATAGTCGTAGCAGGGCTTGTCCAGAGTGTCGGTCGGATCGGCCGGCCCCAGACTGCCGTCCGCACGACGCGACAGCAGCATGAACTCAGGTTCGATACCGGTGTACAGGGTAAGCCCACGTTCCGTAAGGCGCGCAATTTGCGCCTGCAGCGCCACGCGCGAACAGTAGGCGTAGGGCTTCTTGTTGACCACTCCATTGCAAATGAGCCGCGCATAGCCCGGCATCCAAGGAATGTCCTGCAGCGTTGAAAGGTCGCCGACAGCCATGTAATCCGGTCCCTCGGGACCCATGCCGAAGCCCCACAGTGCGAAACCGGCGAAGCCCGCGCCGTCGGTGAGCACCATTTCCAGATGCTCAACAGGCACTGCCTTGGCCTTCGCGGCACCGTGGATGTCCACGAACTGCGCCAGTATGTAGCGAGTCTTGTGCTCTTGAAAAAATTTCTTGGCCTGTTGCTGATTCATCCCGCTTCTCCCATTATTCTTCCGCCGGATTCACTGACCACCGCGCCCAAGGACTCGCTCAAGTACGGTCCGAAAGTCGGGTCGCACCAGACCCTGTAACGGCGCTCAACCGTTCCATTGTCGCCGGCGCCGCGGCCGGCGCCTGCCTGAGGAACCACCAACACCGCCACCCCTATCATCAAAGTCATGATCACGGGATTCGACGCCAAACTCAGCGCCGCAAAATTCACGTTGCAAACCTGCGCCAGCACATCGTGAACTCCGGTGCCGCCAAGTTCCAAGGCCCAGTCCTCGCGCAACACCGGATACACTCCCGGTGGATGCTCATCGCCGGCCGGCGCAATGCGCTTCAGCGTGGTTCCTACGACGGCGTCCTCGATGAAGAACTCGGCGCTGCCGAGCCGGGCTACCAGCAAAGTGGCCGCGTCGTCTGCTCCCCGCGAGTGCGTCCAGGTGTTCGGCTGCATCGGCAGGACAATCCCGTGCGCTACCAACCACTCCCCGGCCCGGGGTCCTTTGAATCCGAGGCAACCGCGCCGCCCGCTCAACCTCAGAGCCAAGGCGCTCACGCGGCCACACCGGGCTTCTGCCGTAGATTCTTCGGATCATAAAAGGGTGCGGCCGCAACTCGTGCCGCCAGCATGCTGCCGTCATCGACGCGAATTTGAATGTCGCGCCCCACCACGGCGAGCTCCGGGGACAGCATGGCGAGTCCAATGGATTTGTTCAATGACTCAGAGCGCGTCACGCTGGTGATGCGGCCGGCGATCGCGCCCTGCTCGATGATCAGATGGCATTCCTTGGGTAGCGGTGCAGCCGCAGTCAGCTCGATGCCCACGAGCTTTTGCCGCGGCCCGCGCGCCTGCAGAATTCGCAGGCTGCGCTGTCCGATGAAGAAAGGTTTTTTCATCGCCACAGCCCACATTGCATTGGCCTCCTGTGGGTCAGTCAGGCCGTCGGTGTCCTGTCCGACGATCAAATGTCCTTTTTCCAGGCGAAGCACCCGCTGCGCCTCCACGCCGAAGGGTCGCAGGCCACGCTCGGAACCCGCCGAGTGCAGCGCCCGCCAAACCTCGGCGCCGCGCCCGGCCGCCACGTGGATCTCGTATCCCAGCTCACCCACGAAGCCCACCCGCATCAGTCGCACAGCGGCGCCGGCGATGTGGCCGGAGCGCACCGCAAGATAGGGAAAGGCGTCGTCTCGCAAATCGATATCCGCCATGCCTTGTAAGACTTCGCGGCTCAAAGGCCCCGCAAAATTGAACGCCGCACGATGACCGGTGACGTTCATCAATGTGCAATCGAGCCCCCACATCGCATTGAGCCGCAGCAATTCACGAAACACGCTGGCGGACCCGCCGGTGGTGGTCGTGAAATAAAACATCTCCTGGCCGAGGCGTGCAATCACGCCGTCGTCGATGATAACGGCCGACTCGTCCAGCATGAGCCCATACCGGGTCATGCCCACCTTCAAGTCAGAATATCGTCCGGCGTAAACACGATCCAGCAACTCCGCTGCTTGCGGCCCGTAGAGCTCTATTTTGCCGAGTGTGCCCACATCGATGAGCCCTGCCTTCGAGCGTACGGCGCGCACCTCAGCGGCGATGCTCTCTGCGCGCGACTCACCGCTCACTGCATAGTATTCGGGTCTGCGCCAATTGCCCGCCGGCATCCACACCGCGCCCAACGCGGCGTGTTGCGCATCGACCGGGGTGCGACGCTCGGGGTAGAAGCTGCGCCCAGCCAGCAATTTCATCGGCACCGGGTGGTACATGGGCCGCGAGGTGGTAAGGCCAAGTTCCTCCACGCCGACTCCGCGGTAGCGAGCGAGAACGCGCAGCGCGTTCATGTTCGAATGTTTGCCCTGCGAAGGGCCCATGCCCACCGTGCTGTAGCGCTTGAGCAGCTCGCTGGAATCGAACCCTTCCTGCGCAGCGTTCTCCAAGTCCTTGACCTGCAGATCTTCGTCGAAGTCGATGAAGTTCTTGGCGTGCGGATGAGCGAAGATTGGGAAAGGATGCGACGGACAGCGCGTGCTGCGCGCGACCAACGTGCTGCCGGCAGCGGCGCTGCCCGCGGCGCCCGCAAACCCCGTGTGCACCGCCGCCTGCGCGCCGACGCGACGCCCATCGGCCATTCTTGATTCGAGGTCATAGACTCCATTCAAGCGCCCGCAGGCAAATATTCCCGGTGGCGTTTCCCGCGGGACGAATTGCTGCAGCTCCTCGGA
>JAYTXS010000472.1:0-8017 GCA_043742845.1 Gammaproteobacteria bacterium | reverse complement strand
CTGCGCCTCCTTGAGACGAATTAGGCAGGGACCCACCACGGTGGTGGTCTCCGTCGCGGTTCGATGCACATGGTTGCCGCGCACTTCATTCGGCTGAGTAAGCACCACGTGCACATTCTTCTGGCCTGCGAGTTCCGCATCCGTCAGCGGTTCGAATACACAGCCACGCGCGTCGCTATGCATTTTTAGGGTTTGCACAACCACCCTTTGCATAGTCATCGGCGCGGCCTGCGCTGCGACACCCGCGTCGCCTGCCGCCCCACCTGCCGCCGGCCCACGAGCAGCACGCCGGCGACGAACATCATATCCAGCCAGTCCAATTCCCCGCCGCCGCTTTTCGCCGGAGGTGAGGTCACCGTCAGCGACGCCGAAACCGCAGCCGCATTGCCACCGGCGGGACCCGTCGAAAGGGCTTTGACCGCTATGGCGCTGGCGTAGGTCCCGGCCGCGGTACTCATGACGCTCAGGGTAATGGCGCAGCTGCCATTGGGGGGAATATCGGCGCCGGACAGGGTCGCGCTGCTCGTCGTGGTCGTCAGGCTCCCGGAAGTCCCGGTGCAAGTAGTGCTGGACGCCGGTGAGGTTTCGATGCTTAAACCCGCGGGCATGGAGGTCGTGAAATTCGATTGAGTCAAGTCAAAGCCATTCGCGTTGCTCAGAGTGATGGTCAGCGTCGAAGTGATATTTGGATCGACGCTTGCCGGAGAAAATGCCTCCGTGATCGTCGGCAGCGCAGGAGTCACCGTCATCGGGGTTGGACAGGCGCTGGTCGCCGTGCCGGCCGCCGCCGGCGTATTCACCGTCGCCACGCCGGCAGCGCTGAAAGAAACGGTTCCGGTGTTATCCGCATGTCCCGCAGCGTCCGTCACGGTGAGTTTCAATGCGCCGGGGCTGCCCGTGGATGCGACGCTGACCTGCGCCGTATTGGCGGCCCCTTGGATTGTGATTCCGCCGCTCGCGGTCCATGCATAGCTGGCCACCGTCTGCTTACATGCCGGCACACTGCCGCTGGCATCGAACGTATTGCCGCTGGCGGATTTGATGATGACTGCAATCGGCCTAAGGGCCGCCATGACCGCGCTCAGCGCATTCACCATGCCGGCACCGCATTGAGTACCATCGTTGGGGCAGGCGCATTCGCCCGTGCTCATCCCCGTGGTCGGGTCCGTTGCAGAAGCGGGGCAAACCGGCACGCCCGCGGGCTGCGGAAACGCTGTCGCACTCGATTTGATACGCGTGATCAACTGGGCTGGAGTGAGGTTCGCATTCACCGATCGCATCAGCGCCACGACGCCGGAGACGATGGGTGCCGAAAAGCTCGTGCCCAAATTGGAGTTGATTTGATTCGTGTAGCTGTTGGTCGTGGGCACCGTCAGCCCCTCATTCACGGTGGTGTCGATCGATCGATAGCAGCCACCGGTGCTGACCACACAGTTGCCCGCGGGCGCCCCGATACCCGCTTCCGCTCCCATGCTGCTGTATCCGACCTTGGTACCCACATTGCGCAGTCCCACCACGGCCAGTACGCCGGGGCAATTGCCGGGAGTGTCCACTGAGGTGCCCTCATTGCCGGCAGAAGCCACCACCACCACGCCCATGGAGGTCAGAGTACTCACCACACTCTTGTAGTCGCTGGAACAGGTGTTGGGGCCGCCCAAACTCAGATTGATGATATCTGCGGGGAAGGGATTGTCCGGGACGCCCGACACCGACAAGCCAGCAGACCATTGCATGCCGGCCATGATGTCCGAGTCGTACCCGCCGCATTTTCCCAAAGACCGTACCGGTAAGATGTAGGGGTTCCATGTCATGCCGGCGACACCGACCCCATTGTTGGTGAGCGCACCCAGCACGCCCACGACGCGCGTTCCGTGCCAGGAACTATCCTGCACAGCACAATCTGCGACGGGGAACAGCAAGTTGCCCTCTGAGTCCTTGTACGCCTGATCGGTGGCGTTGATCCAATCGCCGGGATCCGACGGATCCGGGTCCCAGCCGTCGCCGTCGTTCGCAATCAGGAAGGTGCCGAGCGCCGTCCCACTGGTCGGGTCGTGGTCCTGATCCACGAAATCATAGCCAGGCAGCAAGCGGCCGCCGAAGCCGGCGCGCTGCAGATCCGGATGATCGAATCGAATGCCGGTATCCACATCGGCGATCACCGTGCCCGAACTACCGGTGGTGATAGACCACGCAGAGACCGCATCCGTCGCCGACAAATCCATGCTCGCGACACCACCCAAAGTGAGGGGCGTGGCGCTAGGAGTGCCCATGAACCACTGGCCGCTGGCATCCGCACTGGGCTGGTACAGTGGATCATCAGGGACGGTGTGCGGGTAACGGCGCTGATCCACATCAGCGAATTCGACCGCCGGATCGGCGCGCAGCGTCTTGAGCATTGCATTGACACTCGCGCCGTATAAAGTCTTTTGCAAGTACAGCACATGCATGCTGGACGTCACCTGACGCGATCTCGCCAACGCCAAGCGCGCGCGTTGCGCAAGTCCGGCAACGTCCGCATCCGTCGTCACCGCCTGGGTGATTTTCACGCTCTGCACGCGGGATCGAAGCCTGATTGACTTGACCACGGCATTGCCGGCAGTCGCGCGAAAACCCACGACCAGGCGCCACGCTTGCGGCCCGAGTGGGACGGCATGGGTTCGCACCGGGTTCAACTCCGCTGCCGCAGCGTCGGCGTGCAAGAGCCCCAGCGGCAGGCCGATCGCGCCGACACAAGCCAGCATGCACAGCAGTCTTCCCATTCCAGACATAAAACTCTCCAATACCGGCGTAACGGGTCGTCCCTAGAGTAGCAAGAGTCGGTGTGCCGGTCTCCTGTAGCCGTTCGCCGGCAGCAATCGTCGGCGGCTGGCGACACATTACCTGCGCGACGCGCCGCCACCCTGTAGAGTATGTGCCAGAATTCAACGAATTTTTCAGGGGCAATTCAATGTTGTACGACAATCGGCAGTTCTACATCGACGGCGCGTGGGTCGACCCCATTGACGCCAAGGAATTCAAGGTGATCAACCCGGCTACCGAAGCGTCTGCCGGTGTCATCTCCATGGGCGGTCCCAAAGATGTGGAGCGCGCGGTCGCGGCGGCGCGGCGTGCCTTCGACGGTTATTCCCGTTCCACGCCCGCTGAACGTCTCGCCTTGATGGAGCGCATTCTCGCCGCCTACAAGGCCCACTACGATGAGATCGCGCACGCCATCTCGACGGAAATGGGTGCACCCATGACGCTCGCCAAGGGCTCGCAGACGCGGATCGGCGTCGGCCATATCAGCGCCATGATCGAGGTTCTGAAATCCTTCAAATTCGAGGAAGTACGAGGCAACGTGCGGCTGGTGCAAGAGCCCGTCGGCGTGTGCGCCCTGATCACCCCGTGGAATTGGCCGATGAACCAAGTCGCGGCCAAGGTGATCCCGGCGCTCGCCGCCGGCTGCACCATGGTGCTCAAGCCCTCCGAGTATTCGCCGTTCAGCGCCATTCTCTGGGCCAAGGTCATGCACGAGGCCAAAGTCCCCGCCGGCGTATTCAATCTCATCAACGGCGATGGCCCGAATGTGGGGGCGCCGCTCGCCTCGCACCGCGAAGTCGATATGGTGTCATTCACCGGATCGACGCGGGCGGGCACCGAGGTGGCGCGCGCCGCAGCCGCCTCCGTCAAACGCGTACACCAGGAACTCGGTGGAAAATCGCCGAACGTACTGCTTGACGACGCCGACTTCGAACGCGCCGTCAAACAAAGCGTACTGCATGTATTCCAAAATTCCGGCCAGTCCTGCAACGCGCCGACGCGCATGCTGGTGCCTGCAGGAAAAATGGCCGACGTGGAAGCCATCGCCAAGCGCATCGCCGAAACCATGGTCGTGGTGGGTGATCCGGCCTCCGAAAAAACCACCATCGGTCCCGTGGTGTCCAAACTGCAATTCGACCGTGTCGAGGGATACATCGAGAAAGGTATTGCCGAAGGCGCGCACCTCATTACCGGCGGCGCCGGACGGCCCGACGGTTTGTCCAAGGGCTACTTCGTCAAGCCGACGATATTTTCGAATGTGCGCAACGACATGACCATCGCACGCGAGGAGATCTTCGGGCCGGTGCTGTGCATCCTGCCGTATCAAACCGAAGAAGAAGCAGTGCAGATTGCCAATGACACCCCGTACGGTCTCGCCGCCTATGTCTGGTCGCAGGACACCGTTCGCGCGCGCCGGGTGGGGAATCGCATCCGCGCAGGCCAAGTCGCCTTGAACGGTGCGTCCGGCGATATGCAAACTCCCTTCGGTGGATTCAAAGCTTCCGGCAATGGCCGAGAATATGGAGAGTTCGGCCTGCGCGACTTCCTCGAGGTCAAAGCCATGATCGGAGTCGACGCCGCGTAGGTGCTGCGGCTCGAGAAGCTGAGCAAGCGCTATGCGCCGGATCGCCCCGCGATCCTGGACGGTATCGATCTTGAGCTTCGGCCCGGTGAATACTTGGCCGTGATGGGCGAATCCGGAGTCGGCAAGTCCACATTGCTCAATTTGCTGGCCGGCCTCGATCAACCGGATTCCGGCCGGGTGCTTCTCGAGGGCATCGATCTGTCCACGCTGAGCGACGATGCGGTCACGCGGCTGCGTCGTAGAGCAGTGGGATTCGTTTTTCAGGCGTTCCACGTGCTGCCCTACTTGAGCGTGGAGCAAAACGTCGCCCTACCCTTGGACCTTCTCCAAGTGCCGGAGCCCGAACGCAGCCGGCGCACGCTGCAGATGCTGGCCGCCGTGGGCATCGATTCGCTCGCCAAGCGCTATGCGCGCGAGTTATCCGGCGGCGAGGTGCAGCGCATCGCCATTGCGCGCGCGCTCGTGCATCGACCCCGGCTGCTGCTCGCCGATGAGCCGACCGGAAATCTCGACCCGCGCACCGCGCTGCAAACTTTGCAGCTGCTGCGCGCGCAGATCAAAGCGAATGCCGGCGCCGGAATTCTCATCACCCATTCGCGCACCGCAGCCGAGACCGCAGACCGCATCCTGGTGCTCGATGCCGGCGGCCTGCGGCCCATCAAACCCGGCGGATGAATATGCCCAGCGAGTCGCGCGGGGCATTCACCATTTGGCGCATTCTGCTACTCACGCAGCTGCGCGAATCACCCGCACGGCTCCTGGTCACGGTGGTGGCCATCGCTCTCGGCGTGGCACTGGGCGCGGCCGTATTCCTGGTCAACACCGCCGCGCTCAACGAATTTGGGCTGGCCACGAAGCGGCTCGTGGGTGAAGCCGATGTCGTGGTGCGCGGGCCTCGCGAAGGATTTCCGGAACAGTTGTTCACTCACTTGGCGGCCGACAACGCAGTCAGCATTGCAAGTCCGGTGCTGGAGTTGGAGGTCGCTCTGCCCGGGCGGCGCGACACGCTCAAGGTACTGGGCATCGACCCATTCCGCGCCGCATCGTTGCAGCCCGCGCTCATCGGCGACATCGGCACCGGCATCTTTGCGCTATTTCAACCCGACAGCATTTACTTGAGCAGCCCGGCCGCGCAGGAACTGCGCGTGACACGCGGCGCATCGCTGTCGATTATTGTCGGCAGCACACCGAAAACGCTGCACGTACTCGGCATACTCTCCGAAGGCAGTTACTCCCAATCCCTAGGATTGATGGACATCGCCTCAGCCCAATGGACCTTCAATCAAATCGGCCGACTGAATCGCATCGACCTGAGATTGAAGCCGGGTAACGACGTCGATGCGTTTCGCCATACCTTGGGAGAACAGTTGCCCATCGGCGTTCTTGCCGTCGCGCCACAAGTCGAGCGCGATCGAGCCGTGTCGGTCACCCGAGCGTATCGGGTGAATTTGAATATGCTGGCGCTAGTGGCGCTCTGGACGGGAGCGTTTCTCGTGTTCTCCACTCAATCCCTCGCGGTGCTTCGCCGCCGTCGATCGCTGGCATTGCTACGCGCCCTAGGAGTCACACGAATTCAGTTGCAATGGGCTCTCACCGGCGAGGGCGCCGCGCTCGGCGTTGCCGGCTCCCTGCTCGGGGTCATACTGGCCGTGATCATCGCCGCAGCCATCCTGCAATTTCTCACCGCAGATCTGGGCAACGGCCAGTTGCGCGCCGTGGGCGCCTCGCTGCGCGCAGCGCCGTTACCCATGCTGGTGTTCTTTCTGCTGGGCACCAGCGTCGCCAGCGTCGGCGCCTGGTTGCCGGCCCGCGCCGCGGCACGGCAACCGCCGGCGCGGTCTCTCAAAGGCGGCAACGGCGATTACTCGGTGGCTGCCAAGCGCAGCACCTACGCCGGCATTGCGCTACTGGCGCTTGGGGCACTCCTATCCCGTGTCCCGCCGGTCGCCGGCTTGCCGTTATTTGGCTACCTTGCAATCGCCGCATTGCTGTTCGGCGCCGTGCTCCTGGTGCCTACCATCACCGTGAAAGCATTGAGTCTCGCACCGCGCACCCATCGCGTGGTGATCGACGCCGCCGTGGCCCAGTTGCGCGAGAATGTCGGCCTCTCCACCTTGAGCCTAGCCTCCATCATCGTAAGTTTCAGCCTGATGGTCGCCATGGCCATCATGGTGTACTCGTTCCGCGTATCGTTCGAACACTGGCTGGTTAAACTTCTCCCCGCCGATATGCAACTGCGTGAGCCCAACGGCAACGACACCGCCTATTGGTCCGCCGCCGATCAAGCAGGCCTCGCCACGGTTACGGGCGTCTCACGCATCGAATTTCGCCGCTCCAGGCAACTGCTGCTCGATCCGAAGCGCGCGCCCATCACCCTGATCGCGCGCGGCGCGACGGACGCTCAAGCGGAGGCGGAATTGCCGTTGTTGCAAAGTCTCGCGCAGCCGCCTGTGCGGACTTCCCCAGCGCCGCTGCCGGCCGGTTCCGGGTCGCTGCCCCTCGCGTCGTCCGGTCACGTGACGTCCAGTTCGGCTCCGTCCGATTCGGTGCCGGCTTGGATATCCGAGGCGCTCGCTGATCTGTACGGGTACAAAATTGGCGACCGAATCGATCTGCCGCTCGCCGACAGCCGCCGCCCATTCACCGTGGCAGGAATCTGGCGAGACTATGCCCGCACCACGGGGGCGATCGTGATATCGCGTCCCTCCTATATCGCCGCCACCGGTGATGACAGCGCGAACGAAGGCTCGCTCTGGCTGACGTCGGGCGCCAACCCGGCGCTGACCGAAACAGCGCTGCGCTCCCGCTTCGCGCGCGGCGACTCACTGGAAATATTGACCAGCACCGCCCTGCGCGAACGTTCACTGCAAATATTCGACCGCGCGTTTGCCATCACCTACGCGCTCGAAGCTATCGCCGTCATTATTGGACTCACCGGTGTGAGCTTCGCCGCCAGTTCCACCGCCCTCGCCCGCCGCGCCGAGTTCGGCATGCTGCGGCATATCGGGATGCTGCGCCGGCAAGTGATCGGCATGCTGGCAAGCGAAGGCACCCTCACCAGCGCCTTCGGTGTTGCCTATGGCCTCGTTCTAGGCGTAGCACTGAGTCTGGTTCTCGTCTACGTCGTCAATCGCCAATCCTTCAATTGGAGCATCGATCTCGCCATTCCCGCCTGGCAGCTAGCGGTACTTAGCGTCACGCTGATCGTCGCCGCCGCCGTTACCGCGGTGTGGAGCGGGCGAGCGGCCATGAGTCAGGACGCCGTTCAAGCCGTGCGCGAGGATTGGTAGAGGTATGAGCATCAACGCACCGCGCCCGCGCGCATCGCTGCTCGCCGTGGCCGCCCTCGCGTTGGTCGCCGCGTCGGCTGGCTTCATGGCATCTGCTACCCAAAATGCCTCCGCAGCGACGCCCGCGCCCGTCGATGCATCCCACGCCGCCGTCGCAGCGCCTGCGACACACTACGCTCCGGTGACGGCCGATCGTCCGCTGGCATTCCCCGCCGACTACGGCAGCCATCCCCAATTTCGTACCGAATGGTGGTACGTCACCGGCTGGTTGAAGACCGAGCATGGCGAATCGCTGGGCTTTCAAATCACGTTTTTTCGCACCAAGCCCAGCATCGACGATCTC
>JAYTXS010000471.1:0-4485 GCA_043742845.1 Gammaproteobacteria bacterium | reverse complement strand
AACGGATTGCGTCTACTGCTCGTCGGCTACGAATCGGGTGACGATCAGATCTTGCACAACATCAAGAAAGGCTTGAGGACCGACATTGCCCAACGCTTTACCGAGGATTGTCGCAAGCTCGGCATCGTGATTCACGGCACGTTCATTCTGGGGCTGCCGGGTGAAACGCGCGAGACGATCGAGAAAACCATTGAGTTTGCCAAGAGGATCAATCCGCATACGATTCAGGTCTCATTGGCGGCTCCCTATCCGGGTACAGCGTTGTATAAGCAGGCGGTCGCGAATGGCTGGCTGCAAGAGAATGAGGCGGCGAATTTGGTCAATGACCGAGGTGTGCAGCTAGCGGCCATCAGCTATCCCCACCTTTCGAAAGAAGAGATCTTCCACAGCATGGAGACCTTCTATAAGCGGTTCTACTTTCGGCCCGGCAAGATCTGGGAAATCGTCAGGGAGATGCTGGTGAGCTGGGACACGCTCAAGCGGCGGCTGCGAGAGGGCGTTGAGTTCTACAGTTTCCTGCGCGCCCGCCAGTCTTAACGTCGCCAGGCGGGCATGACATTCGTGCATGCTATATGCGGGTTTCTTGGAAGCATACTGCTGGCGATTGCGGCGGGCTTTTCCGGCACGGCGATGTTGGCCGTGCTCTTTTGGCGCAGCCGACGCATACCGCCCGAGCTATGTCCCGAGGCGCGGCTGCCGATCACTGTGCTCAAGCCCCTGTGCGGCGCAGAGCCGGATTTGTATAGGCAGTTGCGTTCCTTCTGCAGGCAGGATTACCCGGAGTATCAAATTATATTCGGGTTGCGCGACCCGGCTGATGCCGCCCTTGCGGTGGTCGAGCGCTTGATCGCCGAGTTCCCTTCGCTGCCGATCGATGTGGTGGTCAATTCTCGTCAGCATGGCGACAATTACAAGATCAGCAATGTGATAAATATGCTGGAGAGGGCACGCCATGATGTTCTGCTGATCGCGGACAGCGACGCAATGGTTGAACCTGACTATCTGGGCGCGGTGAGTGCGCCGCTGCGTGATCCCAAGGTTGGTTTGGTCACTTGCATTTACCACAGCGTCCCGACCGCCACCGTCTGGTCGCGGCTGGGCGCCATGTACATCAACGAGTGGTTCGTGCCGTCGGTGCTTTTCGCGTGGTTGTTCGGACAGCGGCAATTTGCCTCGGGTCAGACCTTGTGCTTCAGACGCGACACGCTGCAAGCGATCGGCGGGCTGCGCCCAATCGCCGGTCACCTTGCCGATGACTTCCGATTGGGAGAGTTGGTGCGCGGCTTGGGACAGCGTATCGTGTTATCGCGTTACGAAGTTGAGGTGAAACAACACGAGCCTACTGCGGAAGCGCTGATGCGTCACGAATTGCGATGGATGCGCACTTTGCGAGTGGTGAAACCGCGGAGTTTCCGCGCGATGTTCTTTAGTTTCAGCTTGCCCTTGGGCATGGTCGGTATTGTCCTCGCGTCACAGGGGAGCCGTGGGACGATTGGAATTGGGTGGCTTTTGTTCGCGTTCACGGTGGCGGCGCGCATATCGTTGCATGTGATACACCGGGTGCGCGGCAGCAGGTCGATTCTCTCGGATCTGTGGCTGGTGCCGGCGCGCGACTTGCTGCTGTCTTGGATCTGGTGTCGGAGCTTCACGAATTCCCGCATCGTATGGCGCGGCAGTGAGTTCGATGTGGATGCCGATGGCATGATGCGGCGCGCGGCTTGACGCAAGCGTTTCTTGGGGGTGGATCGTACCGTCGCCGAGGCGCGATAGGGGCCGGGTTGCTGGCGATTGCTGCAGCAACTGTGGGTGCTGAACCTTCGTGGCCACAGTCCGCGGCGGAAATGGCCCGACAGGAGCAGGGGTCCGACATCGGCAGCCCGCAGGTGGCGCCGCCGGGTCTAGGACTGTCCCGCTGGATTAATCCCGCTACGGCACCGTTCATCCCAGTGCCTGTCATTGGTGTTGATCCTAACAGCGGCACGACCCTCGGAATCCTTCCCACCTGGATACATACCAATGAGCAACAGGAAATCACCCGCATCATTGCGCCTGATTTCGTTCACAGTCCGGACTTTGGCTACGGTGCGCATGGGCGCATATTTGCATATCCCTCGGAAAACGAGCAATGGTCCGTGGTGGCGGGCTTTCAGCAACGTGTGCAACAAGTGTTCGACGCCGAGTACGCCACCGAACGCACGCGCAAGCGGCGCTGGTCGATCAATTACAGCCTGATCTACGATCGGGACGGCACCCTGCGTTTCTTCGGCGTCGGCAATCGAACGGGAATAGCTGCAGAAACCAACTACACGCGGTCGCAGCAGCTGGCGCAAGTGCAAGTGGGATTCAACTGGAACCACGTGTGGCAATTGGTATACACCTTTCGCCCCGAACGAGTAGATGTTGAGCCTGGCGCGTTGTCAGGCATAGCAACGCTCACCAGCCGCTTTCCAAACATTTACGGCTTGGGCGTAAACCACACGCTGCTGAGTCGTGTTTCCGTCATTTTCGACACTCGGGATAACTTGACCGTGCCCTCGACGGGAGCAAAGTGGGTTCTTTACGGGGGAGCCGCGAGTCGCGGCGGCCTCTTGAACGATTCCGCATACAGCGAAGCGGGAATCGACGGGCGGTGCTATTGGCCGGTCGGTCCGGACGTCACACTGGCTGCGCATACGTCCGTCCGCTTCTTGCCGACTACCGGCCGGCCGGCGTTTTGGGCTCTTAGCAGCATCGGCGGCGACACGAACGAGATCGGCGGAGAGCAGGGATTGCGCGGCTTCGGCGAGGGCCGCTTCTACGACCGCGATTCGTTTTCGGGCAGTTTGGAGGTGCGCCGCACGATCGCTTCATTCGATACGGCAGCGACCCATATCGACGTACAGCTCACCCCGTTCATCGATGTCGGTCGGGTATTTTCGCGCGCGAGTACCTTTCCGGTCACCCACCTGCATACGGTCGGAGGTATCGGCTTTCGCGGCGTGGCGCGACCCTTCGTGGTCGGATACGTCGACATCGGCTATGGCGGTGAAGGGGTGGCGGCATACACCGGCATAGACTATCCCTTTTAGGAATATGGCTTAAGATTCCTCCCGGCACCATGAAAGTAGCGGCATATATCGGTGGGCTACTCGGTCTGACACTCTTGGCGGTCATCCTCGTACGCACCGACCTTCCGATGATGTGGCATACCGCGGCGCTGGCCGGCGGTAAGCTCTTGTGGCTGGCGCCATATCGCCTACTGCTGCTCCTGCTATTTGCGCTCGGTTGGGCGGTTCTATTGCGTCCCTATGATCCCGGCAGACGTTTGGGACTCGGGTACGTATATTGGGTGACGACGGTGCGCGAGGCGATTGACCGGTTGTTGCCCGTGGCGAGCGTTGGTGGCGCGTTCGCAGGGGTTCGCTTGATGCATAGGCGCGGCATTGCACTTGTGCCCGCCAGCGCCACAGTCATCGTGGAAATCCTGTTGACGCTCATCGCCCTCTATTTGTTCAGCGCACTCGGCGTGTTGCTATTGATCGGCTTCAACGAGGCCGGCGCGAGTTATCGCTATCTTCTGCCCGCACTGCTGTGCAGCCTACCCATTCCGGCCGTGATCACTGTGCTGCTGCGATACGGAACCGCCTTCACCCGCTTGGAAGGTGTGCTGCGGCGGCTCGTGGGAATCAATCTTCTTTCCGAGGATGCCATATCGTTGGATCAGGAGATCAAAGCCTGCCTGCGCCGTACCTGTGCGATAACCTTTGCCGGAGCGCTGCAGTTCGCGGCGCTACTCGCAGGATCTCTCGAAATTTGGTTCGTATTGCGCGTGGCCGGGCATCCTGTCGGCGCTGGCGCAGCGGTGATCATGGAGAGCCTCATGCAGGGGCTGCGACACTTGGCGTTCGTGGTGCCTGCCGGAGTGGGCGTCCAGGAGGCCGGATTGATCGCGTTTGGGCAGCTTCTCGGTGTCAGCAGTGAATTAGCCCTGACGGTATCGCTCGCCAAACGACTCCGTGAAGTGATGTGCGGCGTGCCATCGTTAATCTCGTGGGTTTTGGTGGAAGGCCGGTGGCTTGGGGTGGGCGCTCGCTCCACGCAACCGGCGTTCAGGTCCGTGCGAGACATCGGTCTGTTCTTGACGAGCGCTCGCAGCGACGCGCGCCTCGACGCATTGCGGCACGAATCGGCAGATAGTGCCACCGCTTTCGATCGTCTCTATCAAGACGCCACGCAGCACGACCCGTGGGCCTCGAGTTCTCCCCAATACCAGTACCAACGCAGAAAGTACGACGCGATGATCGCGATGCTGCCGCAACGACGATATCGTCGAGCGCTCGATCTGGGCTGCGGGTTGGGGCTGTTTACAGAACGTCTCGCAAGTCTCTCGCAGGAAGTGCTCGGGGTCGACATCTCGGCCGTCGCCGTTCGCTGCGCGGCAGAGCGCACTCGGGCGCTCAACAATGTGCAGATGCGCCAGGGTGATTTTATGACGCTGGGTGTCGA
>JAYTXS010000470.1:0-8631 GCA_043742845.1 Gammaproteobacteria bacterium | reverse complement strand
TCGTCCAAAACGCGGCCCCGCAAGGCTACTAGGGCGGCCGTCTTCAAGCCACTGAAACTAAATTCCAAGCCGGGACGGTCGAGCATGGGCCGCGGGAACACAAAGCGATCGCTGCGCCCGGTCTCCGCCAACTTGGCTAAGGCGGCGCCTCCGGGGTAAGGAAGGCCCAAGAGCTTCGCTGTCTTGTCGAAGGCCTCACCGGCCGCGTCATCCAGGGTTTCCCCGAGAATCCGGTATTCGCCAAGTCCCGCCACATCCACTATCTGGGTGTGGCCACCGGACACCAGCAACGCGAGAAACGGGAAACTCGGCGGATTCGGCTCCAACAAGGGCGCCAGCAGGTGTCCCTCCAAATGATGTATGCCCAACACGGGCTTATTCCAGGCCAACCCTAAGCTGGCAGCGAAGCCCGCACCCACCAGTAAGGCGCCGATCAAGCCTGGGCCTGCGGTGTACGCCACCGCGTCAATCGATTTGCGGCTGGAATTGGCATCGGCAAGCGCCTGACGAACCAGCGGCAACAGCCGGCGAACGTGGTCACGGGAGGCGAGTTCAGGCACCACTCCCCCATAGGCTTGGTGCATGGCTACCTGGCTGTGCAGCCGGTGCGACAGCAAACCCAAGCCGGCGTCGTAGACCGCGACCGCCGTCTCATCGCAGGAACTCTCAATGCCGATGACGCGCATAAAACCCCGTAAACCCCATAAAACATGCTCTGGGACGCCCTGCCAAGCTTACTCTTCGGCGCAGCCTTTGCCTTTTACCGGGGCGCACTTTAGAATGCGCCCCCCTGTCGCCGAAACCCGGCGGCCGCGCCAACCATTTGAGGTTTGAATGCCCAGCGTTCGTGTCCGCGAGAATGAGTATTTTGATGCCGCCCTGCGGCGCTTCAAGCGTGCCTGTGAGAAGGCGGGTGTGCTCACCGAGCTTCGGCGGCGTGAATTCTACGAGAAGCCCACTCAGGAACGTAAGCGTAAAAAGGCAGCTGCAGTAAAACGGCATTTGAAGCGTTTGTCACGCGAAAATATGCGCGGTACGGGTGCTCCTTCCTCGCCGCCGGCGGCGGCTCCGGCGCGTCCCTCCTACTAGAGATTGATGCCGCTGCCGCGTACGGATGATGTCCCTCAAAGATCGCATTACGGATGACATGAAGGCGGCGATGCGCTCTGGCGAGAAGGAGCGGCTCGGTGTCATCCGCATGATCACCTCCTCCATCAAGCAGCGCGAAGTCGACGAACGCATCGTCCTCGATGACGGCCAGGTTTTGAGCGTACTCGAGAAAATGATCAAGCAGCGCAAAGAGTCGCTGGTGGCGTTCCAGGCCGGCAATCGCCAGGATCTGGTCGATAAGGAGTCGGCGGAAATTACGCTGTTGCAAGGCTATCTGCCTTCCCAGTTGAGTGGCTCCGAGATCGACGGCATGATCGGCGAAGCCATCGCCGCCGCTGGCGCTGCCAGCATCAAGGACATGGGCAAGGTGATGGCCATCATCAAGGCCAAGGCCCAAGGCCGTGCGGACATGGCCGCTGTCGGCGCGAAAATCAAAGCCAAACTCGGCGGATAACCCAAAGCGCGGTCCATGACCGGCCGTATTCCAGACTCGTTTCTAGACGAACTCGTTTCGCGTTCCGATATCGTCGATATCATCAGCGCGCGCGTACCCCTGAAAAAGGCCGGCCGCGAGTACAAGGCGTGTTGCCCGTTCCACAACGAGAAATCGCCGTCATTCTCAGTCAGCGCCGACAAGCAGTTTTATCATTGCTTCGGCTGCGGTGCACACGGCACCGTCATCGGCTTTCTCATGCAATACGAGAAGATGGAGTTTCTCGACGCTGTGGCGGATCTTGCGCAACGTGCGGGACTCGAATTGCCGCGCGAGGCGCAGGCGCCGCGCGACCCCGGCAGTGCGGACTTGCACGAACTCATGCTGCATGCGGCGCGTTTTTTCGAACAAAACCTGGCGGATAATGCACGGGCCCAGGCCTACGTGCAGCGGCGCGGGATCGACGCGAAGATCAGCGCCCAATTCAGCTTGGGCTATGCACCGGACGCCTGGGAAGCGCTGCTCAAACGCTTCGGGGGACAAGAAGAGGATCAGCGCCGGCTTCTGCAAGTGGGTCTGATCCTCGAGCGCAGCGGCGAGCGCAGCAGCGGCTTCTACGATCGATTCCGCGATCGGCTCATGTTCCCGATTCGCGATTCCAGGGGCCGCGTCATCGGCTTCGGCGGGCGGGTGATCGATCAGGGCGAGCCCAAGTATATGAACTCGCCTGAGACACCCCTGTTTCACAAAGGCCGCGAGTTGTACGGCCTGTACGAGGCGCGCCAGGCACGAGGCGACTTCAAGCGTCTGTTGATCGTGGAGGGTTACATGGATGTCGTGCGGCTGCACCAGGCCGGGATTACCTATGCGGTGGCCACCTTGGGGACAGCCACCACGCAGGAGCACCTCAACAAGATCTTCCGCATCACCAGTGAGGTGGTGTTCTGCTTCGACGGCGATCGCGCCGGGCGGCAGGCGGCCTGGAGGGCGCTGGAAAACGCGCTACCCCTGGCGCGCGACGGCCGTGAACTCAAATTCATGTTTCTGCCCGAAGGGCACGACCCCGACACTTTGGTAGCCCTGGAGGGCTCCAAACTGTTCGAGAAGCGTATGAAGGAATCGCTGCCGCTCTCGGAATACCTGGTGCAACAGTTGATTGCCGAGGTCGATCTGGAACATATCGACGGCCGCGCTAAGCTTAAGGCCCTGGCAGGGCCGCTGTTTGCGCGCATGCCGGAGGGAATTTACAGGGAAATGCTCGCCGATCGGCTCGCCTCCAGGGTCGGCATGCCGGCGAACAAATTGAAGGAATTCTTTGCCGCCGGCGAGCCCAGTGGCGCCCGCGAGTCCAAGCGCAGTGCCGCAAACGTGCCTGAAACCCAGGGCCGGCAGCGCGGTCGAATCAGTGCAGGGCGAGGCAATCTGCTGACGCAGGCCATTACCCTGGTGCTGCATCACCCCAGGGCCGCGGCCGCGGTAGAGGATCCCGAAGCATTGGCAAGCATCGATAAACCAGGGGTGGCAGTGCTCAAGGAACTGCTCGCGCAAGCCGCAGCGGCGTCCAATCCAAACACCGCGATGCTGCTCGAGCGCTGGCGTGATCTCCCCGAATACGGGCGATTGGCGGAACTCGCTATGGGCGACCCCCTGGTGGCAGACCCCGAAGCCGCCGCCAAGGAACTACGCATGGCCGTGGCAAAGCTGCTGAACGAGTATGGTCCCGGCCGCAGAATGGACGAATTATTGCGAAAAGCGGAGGAAATGGGCTTGAATTACGATGAAAAGACCGAATTAAGCCTACTTCTCAAGTCGAAAGGCCGGCCGCAGGCGCCGCCTTAAGCCCAAGCAATAGATGGCTACGGAATGGCCAAAATCGTATACTTGCCGGCTTGCATTTAAATGTCCAGATCTCCAACGAGGCGTCCCCCCCTTGATCAAAAAAGCGCCAGCAGGCACAGCGACTCAAATCGCGGACGAGCGTCAATCGCAGCTGAAATTGTTGATTGCGCGCGGCAAGGAGCAGGGCTACCTCACCTACGCTGAAGTCAACGACCATTTGCCGAGTGAAATCGTCGATCCCGAACAGATCGAAGACATCGTCAACATGATCAACGACATGGGCATTCCGGTGTACGAAAAGGCGCCGGACGCCGAGTCCTTGCTGCTCACCGACGCAACCGCCGCGCCCGATGAGGAAGCGGTGGAAGAAGCCACTGCGGCCCTCGCCAATCTGGATGCGGAATTCGGACGCACCACCGACCCGGTGCGCATGTACATGCGCGAAATGGGCACGGTTGAGCTCTTGACCCGCGAAGGCGAGATCCGCATCGCGAAGCGCATAGAAGAGGGCTTGGAGGCGGTCAAGATCGCACTCGGCAGCTACCCCGGCACTTACGATCTGTTGCTGCGGCATTATGAAACGGTCAAGGCCGGCCAGATGCGGCTGGTCGACGTCATCGTGGGCTTCGTGGATCCGAATGCTCCGGATGAAATCGCGCAGCCGCAAAATCCGAAAATGATGGCGCTCGAACGCGAAGAAGCCGCGAACGACGACGATGAAACCGAGAGCGACGAGGAAGAAGAAGTCATCGACACGGGCCCGGATCCCGAAGAGGCTGCTAAGCGCTTTGGCTCCATCGCCAAAATCCAACACCAATTCTTGAACGCGCTCGACAAGCTGGGTTCGAAAGACCCCAAGTCTCTGAAGATCCGCAAGAAGATCTGCGGCGAGCTGATGGAATTGAAGCTTTCGCCCAAGATGTTCGATCAATTGATCGACAATCTGCGCCAGCACGTCACCGAAGTGCGCCTGCTCGAAAAGGAAATCATGTTCCTTTGCATCAAGCAGGCCGGCATGCCGCGCAAGGATTTCATTTCCACGTTCCCGAAGAACGAAACCAGCACGCGCTGGCTCGACAAGCACATCAAGGCGAAGAAACGTTACTCAGCGCCGCTTGCCAAATTCAAGGACGAAGTAGAGCGCCGCCAAAACAAGCTGAAGGACCTCGAAGGCTTGTTCCACGTGTTGATCAGCGAGATCAAGGAAATCAATCGCGAGGTATCGATCGGCGAAGCGAAGGCGCGGCGCGCGAAGAAGGAAATGGTCGAGGCGAACCTGCGCCTCGTGATTTCCATTGCCAAGAAATATACCAATCGCGGCCTGCAGTTCCTGGACCTGATTCAGGAAGGAAACATCGGATTGATGAAGGCCGTCGATAAATTCGAGTATCGGCGCGGCTACAAGTTTTCAACCTATGCGACCTGGTGGATACGCCAGGCCATAACGCGCTCCATCGCGGATCAGGCCCGCACCATCCGCATTCCCGTGCACATGATCGAAACGATCAACAAGCTGAATCGAATCTCCCGGCAGATGCTGCAGGAGATGGGCCGCGAGCCCACGCCGGAGGAATTGGCGGTGCGCATGGAAATGCCTGAAGACAAGGTGCGCAAGGTTCTGAAAATCGCCAAGGAGCCGATCTCCATGGAGACGCCGATCGGAGACGACGAGGACTCGCATCTCGGCGACTTCATCGAGGACACTTCGGTATCTTCGCCCATCGACTCCGCCACGACGGAATCGCTGCGCGAAACCACGCACTCGGTGCTGGCTCAGTTGACGCCGCGCGAGGCAAAAGTGCTGCGCATGCGTTTCGGCATCGACATGAATACCGACCATACTCTCGAGGAAGTCGGCAAGCAGTTCGACGTTACGCGCGAGCGTATCCGGCAGATAGAGGCCAAGGCGCTACGCAAGTTGCGCCATCCCAGCCGTAGCGAGCAGTTGCGCAGCTTCTTGATGGACGATTGAGCGAGCCGCGCAGCGGCTCAACGTTCTGCCGTCGTATTTAGATCGTAGCTACTTCGACGGTGAGGTGACGTTCGCTGCTCAGCGAGTTGGCGACCAGGCACGACGTTTCGGCCTTCTCCAGCAGTTTCTTCGCGCGTTCGATATCCGTACCCGCGGGCACCAGCAATTTGGCATGCGTGTCGAAACGGGTGAAGCGCATCTTGCCTTCAATGCGATCCAGTGTCCCTTCGGTGCGCGACTCGAGGCTGGTCCACACGAATTTCGACGCTGCGGCGATCGCGCGAAAACCCAGCACGAAACAGTCAGCCACGGCAGCGGTCAAGAGCCCTTCGGGCGACCACTGATTACCCGGACCGTCGAACTCCTTGGGCGGCGCCGATTCGATGATCCTGACGCCTTCGGCGGATAGGGGCACGTCGCCGGCGGGGCGCACAGCTGCATTGACGACGTAACGATGAGGAAAAGGGTGCATTGACATCTCCGAAATCGGTTTAATAAATGGCGGGAATCAGTCGCTTGGTGCGACGCATGTAATCCCCGTACTGGTCCCCAAAGGTCTGCAGCAGAGCGGCCTCCTCGACCTGCATGCGGCGTAGAAATACCACAAATATCGGTATCACGATTACTGCCAGCGATGCCCAGTTGCCAAGGCACAACCCCAAGCCCAAGAACGCCATCAGCGCACCGGTGTAAGAAGGGTGTCTGACCAGCCGATAGGGACCCGTGTCAATGAGCTGGTGGTCAGTGGCGATGGCGACATTGACGGTGAAGAATCGGCCGAGGCTCACGATTGCATACCAGCGAATCACCAGCCCCGCCACGAATAGCGCGATTCCCAAGATACGCAGCACAGGTGCGGCATTCATACCGGCTTGCGGGAGTTGGTATGCGAGATTGAACGCCAGCGTGACGCTAACGACGATCACTACCCAAAGCAGCCTTAAGGATCCGCGATCCAGGGCCTGCGTCGCTCCCGCCACGGCGCGCTTATTCCAAGCCAAGCCCAGCTCCGACACGCCATAGATCAGACCGAGCACTTGGGCCGCGGACATGGTCATGAGAGATTCCCCTGCTGTGCCGTCGCGTACAGATTGAGTTCGGGAGCTTGCGGCGCAAGCCTCACCCGGCGCTCAAACTTGAGGCCGATTTTCTCCAATACCGCGATGGAACTGAGGTTATCAGGCGCCGTAATAGCGACGATGCGCCGGATTCTCAGCTGCTCCTGCGCATGCGCCAAAACCGCCGCGGCTGATTCGACTGCATATCCCTTTGCGGTGTAGCGCAGTAGAAATGCGAATCCCACATCCACATCGGCGAGGCCGTCGCGCTTGACCAGCCCGCAGATGCCGATCGGCGTGCCGTCCGACAGACAGGCGGCATACAGGCCGAAGCCGTTGTGCACGTAACTGTCGATGGGCCCCTTGAGGATGTACTCGCGCGCATCGGCCAGAGTCCTTACGCCCTTGTCGCCGATGAATCGCAGGAACCCCGCCTCGTTCAGCAATTCAAGTATGAAACGCGAATCACTCACCTCAAGCTGACGCAGCAGCAAGCGCGCGGTCCGAGTGACGTTGACGTACGCGCCCACGGTATCTTGCACGCCCTGTTCAAGCATGCGGTGGCTGGCGCCGTTCGTCGTCGAATGCCCCGAGCAGGTCCGCGATCTCCCGCGAATCCGCGTCGTCATTCTCACGCAGTCCCGCGACCACCCCTTGCCGGTTGGCCGTGGCGTGATTCTGGCTGAGCTTCCATTTTCCGGTCAGTCGAGCGATCGAAAACTCGAATCCGACAATTTGCGACAGCATCTTGTCGATGTAGGGCGAGGGCGCGTCTGCGACCTTCCAAGGCGCCTGGCGCGATGCCTCGTGGGCATCGGTCAGGCGCACCACGAGCGCGTGCAGCCATGCGGCGTCTTGCACGAAACGCAAGCTGCCATGCGCGTGCACCACCGCGTAATCCCAGGTGGGGACCACCTCGCCCGTCTGCTTCTTGGATGGATAGAACGATGGCGAGATATAGCTCTGCGGTCCTTGGAAAATCGCCAGCGCCGGCGAGCCCTCGCGGTACTCCCGCCATAGGGGATTAGCGCGCGCAATGTGGCCACGCAGCATCCCGTGCGGCGCGGGCTCATCGAGAGTCTCGATGGGGAAGTGGTTGGCGAGTAATCCGGTCTCACCCAGCGTCACCAGCGTTGCCAGCGGTCGACGACGCATCATGGCGTGCAGCACGTCGGTGCGGGATTCTTCGAAATACTTCGGTAAATACAAAACTCGTCCTTTAGTACGACTGATGTGTCAAGCGCCTATGCCATCGCTAAGGCTATCGCGCAACAGGCGCCGGTGGGAACCAATAAAGGCCTTGACCGTCTTACACGTCATATCGTGTACTGACACGATAGTTTAACGGCCAATGGAGTCAATTGAATATCGTGCTGTCATGGACCAAGGCTCTGAGGCCAGCAATTTCACTCGCCTGTGTGCTCACGCCATGGGCTGGATCGGCACTGGCGGGGGGAGTCAGCGCCTACTTGCCGCTCAATCTCGAACCGGAGATGGAGCGGCAAATCGAGCGCGTGCTCATTCTCGCGGACGAGCCCATCCTCAAGCGGCCATTTGCCGTCGGCTTGGTGCAGGCAGCACTGCCGCAGGCCTGCCTGGTCGATAAGCCGCTGTGCGCCAAGGTCAAAAGGTATTTGGAACGCTACTCGCGCGACTACGCCGTCACTCATGCCAGCGCAACCGGCTCTGCCACTCACAATGCCGACGGCATCGTGGAGCCGAATTCGCACGGGATGCCGGTGAAAAGTCCCTGGGAACTGTCCCTGCAAGCGTATGTGCAGCCCAACGATTATATCCTCGTCAGCGGCGGCGCCGTCGCCTATGAGGGACGTACGGTGCCCACCGGCTCGATGCTGAGCTTCGGCTTCGATTGGGCGCAACTCGATATCGGCTACCGCGATCACTGGTTCTCGCCCGCCACCGACAGCAGCATGCTGATCAGCACCGAAGCGCCGACCACGCCTTCCGTGACTCTGTCGAATTCCGAGCCGCTGACCCGACTCGGATTCCAATACGAACTGTTCGCGACCGAATTGTCTCATTCGAACCGCATTCTCTACCAGGGCACGCACGGCAGCGGCGACCCGCGACTTTTCGGTGCGCAATTTTCCGTCGAGCCCTTCAGCGGCTGGTCGCTTGGGATCAACCGGCTGCTGGAATACGGCGGCGGCGCGGGGCTGCCGGACGGAGCCCGAACTCTGCTGCGCAATTTCTTCAAA
>JAYTXS010000469.1:0-9595 GCA_043742845.1 Gammaproteobacteria bacterium | reverse complement strand
TGGTGCGCCGCCAGTTTCTTCACGAGCACGGCGAGGCGCCGCGGAGTCGCGAAGCCATGTACCTTGCTGTGCGCAATGCCTGCATCGTCGAGGCCCTTGGTGACACCCACGGTGAGTGCCGCCGACAAACTCCAGAGGGCGCGCGGCGGCAATTCCTCAGTGAACAGCTCGAATAGAAAATCCTGTGCGCTCATCAGGCAACCCGCTCCGACGCGCCTTTCTTGAGCAGCGGAAATCCGAGGGCTTCGCGGCTGGCTCGATAGCCTTCCGCGACTGCGCGAGCCAAGGTGCGCACCCGCAGTATGAATCTCTGTCGCTCGGTGACGGACACCGCATGCCGCGCATCCAGCAAATTGAACGAGTGCGACGCCTTCACCATTTGCTCATAGGCGGGCAGCACTAGTTTGTCCTCGAGCAGCCGCAGGCAGGCGCTCTCATAGGCGTCGAACTGCATCGATAGCACCGCCGTGTCGGCCTTTTCAAAATTGTAGATGGACTGTTCCACTTCGTTCTGGTGGAACACGTCGCCATAGGTGACCGTGCCGAAAGGGCCATCGGTCCACACGATATCGAAGATGCTTTCCTTACCTTGGATGTACATCCCTAAGCGCTCGAGTCCGTACGTGATCTCGCCCATCACGGGTCGGCAATCCAGTCCCCCCACTTGTTGAAAGTAAGTGAACTGCGAGACCTCCATGCCGTTCAGCCACACCTCCCACCCCAGACCCCAGGCACCCAAGGTAGGCGACTCCCAATTGTCCTCGACGAAACGCACGTCATGGGTCAGCAGATCGAAGCCCAAGTAGCGCAGCGACCCCAAGTACAGTTCCTGAAAATCGTCGGGCGAGGGCTTGATGCAGACCTGGAACTGGTAGTAGTGCTGCAGGCGAAACGGGTTGCTGCCGTAGCGGCCATCCGTGGGGCGGCGTGACGGCTGAACATAGGCCGCGCTCCACGGTTCCGGGCCGACGGCGCGCAGAAAGGTGGCGGTGTGGAAGGTGCCGGCGCCCATTTCCATGTCGTAGGGTTGCAGAATGACGCAGCCTTGATCGGACCAGTATTTCTGCAGCGCAAAAATGAGATCTTGAAAGGTGCGCGGCGGCTTGGGTTGCACGTGGGCCATGGGTGCTCGCGGCGAGGCAAAGCCCGCGAGTATAGCGACGCCACCCCTCAGTGTCTTAAGTTAACCACGCACCTCATTCGCTCACGATAAAGCCTCATGTGTGGCGCGACGCCTAATTGCCGTCCAAAGTCGTGCGTTGCACCAAAGAAGTGCAATGATTTTGGCAGTTTGATCCACTATGATGCGTGAGGCTCAGTACCGCGTTGCAAGTGCTTGATTCCTATATGCATCACAATGGCACATTTGCTGCATTACAGGATAACCCCAGTTGGCCTGGCATCTGGCAAACATTAACCTTTTCGCGAGGACGCACATGACTCCCGCCGATGTTCTGAAATTGATCAAGGAAAAAGAAGCGAAATTCGCCGATCTGCGCTTTACCGACACTTTAGGCAAGGAACAGCATGTCACCATCCCCACCCGACTTGTGGATGAGGGTTTTTTCAAGGACGGGAAGATGTTCGATGGGTCCTCGATTGCAGGCTGGAAGGGAATCAATGAGTCGGACATGATTTTGATGCCCGATCCCTCCACCGCAATCATCGATCCGTTCTACGAGGAGACGACGGTCAATTTGCGCTGCGACGTGATCGAGCCGATGACCATGCAGGGCTATGAGCGCGATCCGCGCTCACTGGGCAAGCGTGCCGAAGCCTATCTGAAGTCCACCGGGATTGCCGATTCCGCCCTGTTTGGGCCGGAGAATGAGTTTTTTATATTCGACAACGTCACGGTCAGCTCCAGCATGAACGGCTGCTCCTACGAGGTCGACTCCTACGAGGGGGCTTGGAACTCAGGAAAAACGTACGAGGACGGCAACAAGGGCCATCGTCCAGGGGTGAAGGGCGGCTATTTCCCGGTGCCCCCGGTGGATGCGCAGCAGGACATCCGCACCGCCATGTCCATGGCCTGCGAGGAGATGGGCTTGAAGTTCGAGGTGCACCACCACGAGGTGGCGACCGCCGGACAGGGCGAGATCAATGTCGCGGCCAACACGCTGACTAAAAAGGCCGATGAGGTCCAGATCCTGAAATACGCGCTGCAGAACGTGGCGCACGGCTATGGCAAGACCTTGACCTTCATGCCCAAGCCCATCGTCGGAGACAATGGCAGCGGCATGCACGTACACATGTCCTTGCAGAAGGATGGTAAGGCGCTGTTTGCCGGAGACAAGTACGGCGGCCTGTCTGAGATGGCGCTGTTCTACATCGGCGGCATCATCAAGCATGCGCGCGCCATCAATGCCTTCACCAATGCCAGCACCAACAGCTATAAGCGCTTGGTGCCTGGGTTCGAAGCGCCTGTGAAGCTCGCCTATTCGGCGCGCAATCGATCGGCATCCATCCGCATTCCTTGGATCTCCAATCCCAAGGGTCGGCGCATCGAGGTGCGCTTTCCCGATGCGACGGCGAATCCGTACTTTGCGTTCGCCTCGATGCTGTTGGCGGGCTTGGACGGAATTCAGAACAAGATCCACCCCGGAGACCCCGCGGATAAGGATTTGTACGACTTGGAGCCCGAGGAGGACAAGAAGATCCCCACCGTGTGCCATTCCTTGGACATGGCCCTGGACTACTTGGACAAGGACCGCGCGTTCTTAAAGGTCGGCGGCGTATTCACCGACGACCTGATCGATGCCTACATCGAGCTCAAGATGAAGGAAGTGACGCGCCTGCGCATGACTACGCATCCCATCGAAGTGGAGATGTATTACAGCCTGTGAGGCCTCAAACGGGCTCTCGGGGGCCCTTAAGGTGACGGCGTTCACGACGCCGTCACCTGGTTTTGTGACCAGGAGTGGATAGGGCTATGCTTCGCACTTATGCACCCTTGGAGACCATGGATAGTGCTGGCCAGCCTCGCGGCATTTGCGGGTCAGGCCGCCGTGATCTACAAATGGACCGATGGGCAAGGCGTGGTCCACTATTCGGATCAGCCCGTCCCCGGTGCGCAAAAGATCTACACGGCAAGTCCGTCAGCCGCCGCGTCGTCGGGCGCGGTGCCGAACGCGACTGCGCAGGCGTCGGCAAGCGCGGGCAGTGCGGCGAAGCAGGGATACAGCATCATTGCTGTCTCATCGCCGAGCGCAGAGCAATCATTTTTCGGGAACGAACCGATCAGCGTGGCGCTGGCCCTCGAGCCCAGCCTCAAACCGGGCGATACCATCACCTGGCACCTGAACGGCAAAGAACTCGAGGATCAAGGGACGGCCGCGACCCAAATCTCGCTGCCGCACCTGGATCGTGGCACCTACGCCGTCGCCGCGACAGTCACGGATCCGCAGTCAGGACAATCACAGAGCACGCCCAGCGTGACGTTTTACGTGCGGCAACCCTCCGCCTTATCGCCGCTGCACAGGACACCGTAGCGAGCTATCTGCGCCTACCGGACGCTCGGTTTGGCCGCTGAATTTCAGTTGAGCACGATACGGATCGAGGGCACCGAACTGCTTGATGCGCTGGTGACCAGCGTGTTCCTGCTGGATCAAGATTTGAATGTCGGCTATTTGAATGCCGCCGCGCAAACGCTGCTCGGCTTGGGCCCCAATCAAGCACTGGGGCGCAACATCACGGAGCTCGTGCGCGGCGCACAGACCCTGCTGCCGCTGTTCGACCGCGCGCGCAAGGGAGGCGAGGGCGTGGTGCAACGCGAGCTCGCATGGCCGGCGCCCGGCGGCGTCGATCGGATTCTCGACTGCGCCGTGACGCAGATTGCTTTTGGTCAGGACAATGCGCACCTGCTCCTCGAAATAGAAGACATTACCCAGCATCGGCGTCTGACTCGGGAAAATGCGCTGCTGGCGCAACTCGGCGGCAGCCGTCTCATGGTTCGCCAGCTCGCGCACGAAATTAAAAATCCCTTAGGGGGCTTGCGCGGCGCGGCGCAGTTGTTGGAGCGGGAACTGCTGGATCCCGCGCTGCGCGAATACACGCGGGTCATCATCAGCGAAGCTGATCGGCTCACCAATTTGCTCGATTGCATGCTGGGGCCCGGCCGCCCGCCCGCGAAACAGCTGATCAACGTGCACGAAATATTGGAGCGGGTGTATCACCTGTTGCGCAGCGAGGCGCCCGAAGGCGTCACCGTCGATCGCGACTACGACCCCAGCCTGCCGCCGCTGACGGTGGATCCGAATCACATCATTCAGGCCATGCTGAATCTCGGGCGCAATGCCATCCAGGCTCTGTCGGGCGGCAACATCCCCTCGCCGCGCCTGGTCCTGCGAACGCGCGCCGTGAGCAACGCCAGCGTCGGTGCACAGCGCCATCGGCTGGTGGCATCGATTCAATTCGAGGACAACGGTCCCGGCGTGCTCCCGGAAATTCGCGACACCATTTTTTATCCGCTGGTGTCGGGCCGCGCCGACGGCACGGGCTTGGGGTTGGGCATCGCCCAGGATCTGGTCAGTCGCCATGGCGGCTTGATCGAATTCGACAGCGCCCCGGGCAGAACCATATTCGTCATTTCTCTCCCCATGGACAGTACATGAACTCGAAGCCGCTGCAAGTTTGGTTGGTGGATGACGATGCCTCCATTCGATGGGTGCTCGAGAAGGCGCTGAAGGGCGGCGGCATGGTGGCGAAGTGCTTCGACCAAGCCGACAGTGTGCTGAGCGCCCTGCGCTCGGACGCACCCGACGTGCTCATGACCGACATTCGCATGCCGGGGCGCAGCGGCCTCGACCTGCTCAAGGAGATTCAAGTCTCGCGGCCCGGCTTGCCCGTCATCGTGATGACGGCGCATTCCGATCTGGATGCGGCGGTGGCGGCCTACCAGGGTGGCGCTTTTGAGTACCTGCCCAAACCCTTCGACATCGATAAGGCGGTGGACCTGGTGCGCCGCGCCGCACAGCAGGCAACGGTGTCCATCGATGTCGAGGCTGCTCGACGCAGTATTCCGGAACTGCTGGGCCAGGCGGCCGCCATGCAGCAGGTTTTTCGCGCGGTGGGCAGATTGTCGCGCTCCAGCATGACGGTACTGATCACCGGTGAATCCGGCACCGGCAAAGAACTCGTGGCTCGGGCACTGCACCGCCACAGCCCGCGTTCCAACAAGGCCTTCGTCGCATTGAATACCGCAGCCTTCACCGCCGACCTCCTGGAATCAGAATTATTCGGCCATGAGAAAGGTGCGTTTACGGGGGCAGATGCGCTGCGCCGTGGACGTTTCGAGCAGGCCGACGGCGGCACGCTTTTTCTGGACGAAATCGGCGACATGTCGCCGGCACTGCAGACCCGTTTATTGCGGGTGCTTGCGGAAGGCGAATTCTATCGGGTGGGCGGACAGACGCCAGTGAAAGTGGACGTGCGCGTCATCGCTGCGACTCACCAGCACTTGGAAACACGCGTGAACTCCGGCCACTTTCGCGAGGATCTGCTGCACCGGCTGAATGTGATTCGCATCGAAATCCCGCCGCTGCGCGAGCGGCGCGAAGATATTCCGGAATTATTGAAGCACTACTTGGCGGTGGCCGGACAGGAACTGGGAGTGGAACCGAAATTGCTGACCAGTCGTGCCGAGACTGCGCTCGTGACCTTCGATTGGCCGGGCAATGTGCGTCAACTCGTCAACGCGTGCCGCCGTCTGACCGTCACCGCGCCGGGACGCGAGATCCGCGCCGAGGACATACCGCCGGATCTCGGCGGCGCCGCGCCGGGCCATACCGCGAATCACGACTGGATGGCGAAACTCTCGCATTGGGCCGAGCAGGAATTGGATGCGGGCACGCAGCGTTTGCTGGATCAGGCGGTGCCGGAGGTCGAGCGCATCCTGATTCGCGTGGCGCTGCGCAAGGCCGACGGGCTGAAGCAGGATGCGGCCAAACTCTTGGGCTGGGGCCGCAACACACTGACGCGCAAAATGAAGGAATTGGGTATGGAGGACGCCGCGTAGCAAGACGGCGCGCAGTGAGACGCTGCTGCCGCCGCCGCGCAAAGCGAACGCTGCGGTTATAATTCCGCAATGAACGATTATTTCGCGCACAAAATCGACGCGGTGGCGAAGCTGCTGCTCAGCAACTCACTGTGGGATTGGCTGATCGCCGCAATGATAGGCATCGCCGTATGGTCAGGCCTATGGATCCTGCGGCGGCTGATCACAGCACGTTTCGAAAAATACTCCGCCGCGCAGCGTCGCCTGCCTCTCAGGCTGATCGGATACCTCATCAGCAATACCCGGCAATTTCTCTTCTTTGCCGTCGCGCTGGACGCCGCGGTGGCCGGTCTGTCGCTGCCGGAAAGAGTTCATCACATCGTTTCGAATCTCGTGCTGATACTCGTCCTGTTGCAAGTCGGCCTATGGGCCGGCCGGGCCGTGCGCTTCTACTTGGAGATTAAGGAGTCGGAGCGCAGCGCGGACCGGGCATTCGTCGGGTCGCTGGACATCATCAGTTTCGTCGCGGGCATGCTCATCTGGTCGCTGGTGATCCTGGTTGCACTCGACAATCTCGGCGTCAATATCACCGCGCTGCTTGCCGGCCTCGGAGTCGGTGGCGTTGCCGTGGCCTTGGCTCTGCAAAACGTCCTGGGCGACTTATTCGCCTCGCTGTCGATCGCGCTCGATAAGCCCTTCGGCGTCGGCGACAACCTCGTGATCGACACGTTCACCGGCACCGTCGAACACATCGGCATCAAGACCACGCGGCTGCGCAGCGAAAGCGGCGAGCAGATCATCATGTCCAACGCCGACATGCTGAAAAGCCGCGTACGCAATTTCGGACGCATGCCGGAACAGCGCTCGCTGATCACGCTTCGGTTAAGCTACGGCACGCCCGCGGAAACGCTGCGCAGTATCCCCACGATGCTCGAGCGCGTCGTGCGCGAACAGGCCAATACGCGATTCGACCGCTGTCACTTAAGAATTCTGGGTGAATCGGCCCTGCACTTCGAACTGTCGTACTTCGTGCAGCAGCCCAGCGTCAATCCCCTGCTTGACCTGCAGCAAGCCATCAATTTCCGCATTCTCGACGAGTTCCAACGTCTCGGCGTGGAATTCGCCTATCCCACCCAACTCGTCATGGTGGACGACCGACGCCCGGCATAGCGCCATGTTGCACATCGTGCTGTTCGAGCCCGAGATTCCGCCGAACACGGGCAATGTGATCCGCCTCTGCGCCAATACGGGAGCGACGCTTCACCTGGTGAAGCCGCTGGGATTTCGTTTGGATGATAAAAGCCTGCAAAGGTCCGGTCTCGACTACCACAATCTGGCCGCGGTGAAGGTGCATGGAAATCTTGACGCCTGCCTGAGTGACCTTACGGCGTCGCGGCTGTTCGCGGTGGAGACCGGCGGCAGTCAGTGCTACAGCGAAGTGTCCTATCGCGGCGGCGATGCGTTTCTCTTTGGCCCGGAGACCCGCGGCCTTTCGGCTGAGGTGCTCGATAAAGTGGGGCGCGATGCAAGCCTGTTCATTCCCATGCGTGGGCAAAGCCGCAGTATCAATCTATCCAATGCGGTCGCACTCGTAGCGTACGAGGCATGGCGTCAGCTGGGATTCGCAGGTTGCTCATAGCAAGAAGCTGCCTTGGAGCACGGCGACACAGCGCCCGCCGATAAATGTCTCGAGCAGCGCACCTGCCCGGCCCGTCGTGCGCCCCAGCAGTAAACTCGGACGGCCCATGTCCACTCCCTGGTAGATGCGCCAGGCGCGCTCACTCGGGCCGCCGTCCGTGCCGCCATCACCGCTGAGTCCGTCGGCTTCCAGCGTGGCTAAGAAGGTGATGGTCGCCGCGCAGGCGCTGCCCGTGGCGGGGTCTTCGATGACGCCGTCCAGCGGAGCGAATGTGCGCGCATGCAGAACGGTGATCTTGGGCGCAAGCAGGTCGCGTTGCCCCGTTTCCGCTCGCGCTATGGATTCATCAGGCGCCCGCCAGTATGCGAATACCGCATCCGCGCCGTCGAGCGGCAACAACGCGGCATGCGCGGCAGCGTCGGGCTTCGAGCGGAACAAGGCATCGCGGCTGCGCAGTTCAACGGCCAGAAACGGCAGGCCGACTGAAATCACCTGTGGAGGATGCTTCTGCACTGCAATGTCGGCGGGATCGAGCGACAGGCACGCCGCCGCAATTTCCCGCGACACGATGCTCTTGCGCGACAAAGGTTGCGGTGCACGAAGTTCTGCACCGACGACGGCGCCGTTCTCAGCCAGCAGCGTCAGAGGGACGACCCCGGCGGTCTCCTCGAACATGAAGGTTCCACGGGCCGCCGCCGCAGCGAACCGCGGGTCGCGCGCGAGCACGAAGGCGGTTCCGACATTCGGGTGGCCTGCGAACGGCACTTCGATGCGAGGCGTAAAAATTCGTACCTTGGCGGTGTGCGCGGAATCATCCGGCGGCAGCACGAACGTAGTCTCCGAATAATTGAATTCCAGAGCGATGGATTGCATCTGGCTGCTCGACAGACCCTCGGCATCCAAAACCACCGCCAGCGGGTTGCCGCCGAACATCCGGTCGGTGAACACGTCGGCGGTGGCGTAACGGCGTTTCATGGATTCAACGGAGCTGTTGCTCGAACACGGCGTTACTCCGTCTCCGAGCGCATATCCCGCCCCATCAATGCTTGAACCGCCGCGCGAACCGGTTTGCCCTCATGCATGACCCGATAAATCTCCTGGCAAATCGGCATGTCCACGCTCAGGCGCTGCGCAACGGCGTAGACCGCGTGCGCCGCCGGCACTCCTTCCACCACTTGATGAATACCGTTCAGCGCCTCATCCAGAGACTGTCCCTTGCCGAGTGCCATGCCGAAGCGGCGATTGCGCGATTGATCGTCGGTGCAGGTAAGAACGAGATCGCCCAGGCCGGCGAGTCCCATGAAGGTCTCGCGATGGGCGCCGAGCTTGACACCCAGGCGCATCATCTCCGCCAATCCGCGGGTGATCAATGCCACTCGCGTGTTGGCGCCGAAACCCATGCCGTCGGCTATACCCGAGCCGATGGCGATGACATTCTTCACTGCGCCTCCGACTTCGACACCGACGATGTCGCTTTGGGTGTAGGCACGGAAACTGGGTCCCGACAAACTCAATGCCAGATCCCTGGCAAAGCCCTCATCCACCGAGGCCACCGTCATGGCGGTTGGCAGTCCGGCGCCGACCTCTTTCGCAAACGTGGGGCCGGACAGCACTGCTCCGGACCGGCCGCCCAGAATTTCTTCGGCAACCTGGTGCGGCAGCTTTCCGCTGCTGATCTCGAACCCCTTGGTGGCCCAGGCGACGCGCGTGCCCTTAGCCAAGTACGGCTTGATGCGTTCCAGGCTTTCGCGAAATGCATGCGACGGCATGGCGATGAGCGCGTCACGTGCGCCGCTCAAGGCCGCCTTCAGGTCAGCCGTGACCTGCAACGCATCGGGGAATGCCGCGCCCGGCAAGTAACGCTCGTTGCGCCGCGCGCGGCGCATGGCATCGATCTGTGCTCCATCACGCCCCCAGAGCTGGGTGGGATGGCCTTCGCGTGCAAGTTGGATGGCGAGCGC
>JAYTXS010000468.1:0-4803 GCA_043742845.1 Gammaproteobacteria bacterium | reverse complement strand
CCGGTGTGACTTGATCTGGCGGCCGTAGGCACGCATCATCTCGCTCTAATGAAGAAGCTATTGTACCAATTCGATACCGACGCCCTTGCCTCGGTTTTCGACAATGTCGTGGGCTACGACGGCGGCGCCGATCACATTTCGGCCTATGGCGGAGTCAGTACGCGCAATGTCGGCGGCCTCGTTGAGGGCGCGATATTCACTCGAGGCCTTAAAGACAAGAAAAACACAGCAATTTTCATCGGCGGCGGCAACATGCTCGAGGGCGAAGCAGTGTTCGCCGCGGTCCGCAAGAAATTCTTCGCCAAATTCCGCGTCTCTGTGATGTTTGACTGCAACGGCTCCAACACCACGGCAGCGGCTGCGGTGGCATGGCTCGCGCGTGGTCGCGCACTCGTTGGTAAGCGTGCCGTCGTGCTCGGCGGTTCTGGTCCGGTCGGGCAACGTGCCGCGGTTTTACTGGCCCGCGAAGGCGCGGCGGTCGCCATCACGGGCCGCAAGCGGGACGTGGTCCAGGCTGCGTGCGACTCCGTGCGTGAGCGCTTCGGTACCGTGGTGGAGGCCATTGAGGCGCCGACCAATGCCGAGCGCGGCGCCGCAATAGCCGGAGCGCATATCGTGCTAGCTACGGGCGCCGCCGGTGTCACCTTGCTGGACGAGAAGCAGTGGCGGGACAGTCCCGCCCTCGAGTTGATCGCGGACGCCAACGCCTCCCCGCCGGCGGGAATTGAGGGCGTCGGCCAGAGTGATCGCGGCTTGGTGAAGCACGGCAAGATACTCTTCGGCTCGCTCGGCTTCGGCGCGCTCAAGCTGGCACTGCACCGCGCCTGCATCGCACGTCTGTTCGAGCAGAACGATTTACTGCTCGACGCCGAAGAAATATACGCCATCGCCAAAACGATGGTCGGTTAGCTCGGCGTCGTAGGCAAACACATCATGATGACTCAAAGTTCGGTCGAGAAATTTCTGGACGATCTTGCCAGCGGCAACCCGACTCCGGGCGGCGGCAGCGCGGCAGCCATCATGGGCGCCATGGGCGCCGCGCTCGTATCCATGGTGTGCAATGTCACCATCGGCAGGAAGGGCTACGAGGCGGTTGAGGCGGAAATGAGATCCGTGCTCAGGGAATCCGAAAGAGTGCGACGGCGGCTGACGGCGATGGTGGCCGAAGACATCACCGCATTCGACAGCATCTTGGCGGCGTACAAGCTGCCCAAGTCCACAGAGCAAGACAAGGCGGAACGCGCAGCCGCGATCCAGGCCGGACTGCGCCGCGCCACGGAAGTACCCCTGGACTGCGCGCGCGTCTGTGCTGAAGTCATCGCGCTCTCGCGCCGCGCCAGCGAGCAAGGCTACCTCAACGTCATCAGCGATGGCGGCGTCGGCGTGCTGGCGGGTTTTACGGCACTGCGCAGCGCCGCTCTCAACGTGTACATCAACGCGCCCGCCCTCAAAGACCGCGCCTTCGCGCAGCGCGCCACCGACGAACTGCAGAAGCTGCTCGAATTCTGCGGCCCAGAAAGCGAGGCGGTATACAAGATCGTCCGCGATAAATTGAGCTGAAGGGCAGCGGAGCGCGTAATGCCCGGTGGAAGGATCGACACAGAGCGTGCGTTTACCGCCTTGGGCATCGCCATTTTGACCATCTCGGATACGCGGGATGCCGGCAATGACACGTCGGGTGATTTGTTGGCAGAGCGCGTCGGCGCAGCCGGGCATCACTTGCGGGCTCGCGTCATACTGCGCGACGACCTGGGCGCTATACAGAGTCAAGTGAAGGCATGGATTGAGGAACCCGGCGTCGATGTAGTCATCACCAACGGCGGAACCGGCCTCAGCCCCCGAGATGTAACGCCGGAAGCGCTTCGCGAGCTCTTCGATCGAGAGTTCGAGGGATTCCTGGTGTTGTGGCACCTTATTTCTTATGAGACCGTGGGGATCTCCACCTTGCAGTCGCGCGCCTGTGCGGGTATCGCGGGCAACACCGTCATCTATGTTCTGCCGGGTTCTACCGGTGCCTGTCGGGATGGCTGGGACAAACTGATCAGCTTGCAAATCGACAGCCGGCACAGGCCTTGTTCAATCGTGGAACTTCTCGGTCACAAGTAATTCTACGAGTAGCGCCTCGATGACCACGCTCGCGGGCCACCGTCCCTTTCTGTTCTTCGTATCCGCCCGCGCGTTTTCGGAGTTTTCGTACCAGATCGGCACCGTTGCCATCGGATGGCAGGTGTACGCGCTCACGGGCAGCGCATTCGCTCTCGGCATGGTGGGACTGGTGCAGTTTATCCCCAGTGCCCTCTTGGTATTCGCCGCCGGCCATGTCGCGGATCGATACGACCGCAGGCGCATCGTGCAGATCTGTCAATACGTCCAGGCGCTGACCGCCGGATTCCTTGCATGGGGTACTTTCGACGGCTGGCTCAACGTCGTGGAAATCTTCAGTGCCATGGCCCTGTTCGGCACCGCCTCCGCTTTTGAAAGCCCGGCGGCTGCGGCGCTCATACCCGCTGTGGCGCCTCAAGGGATGCTGCAAAAAGCCACCGCAGTCTCAACGGCTGCGTGGCAGATATCGGCAATCAGCGGACCGGCGTTGGGTGGGCTCGCGTATGCACTAGCGCCGGGCACGCCCTACGTCCTAATGGCGGTGTTTTGGCTGCTCTCGGGGGTGCTGAACGGCGCTATCACCCTCGTCAGAGCCGTCGCGGCAAAAGAGCCTCCGACTCTCACGTCGCTTTTTGCCGGTGTCAGCTTCGTGCGCCACAACCCTGCAATACTAGGCACTATTTCGCTCGATTTATTCGCCGTGCTGCTGGGCGGCGCCACGGCGCTGCTGCCGATATACGCTCGCGACATACTTCATACCGGGCCTTGGGGACTGGGCGTACTGCGCGGCGCACCCGCCTTGGGGGCGTTGATCATGTCCGGCGTGCTCGCCCGCCACGCCATCACCCAGCGGGCCGGCGTCAGAATGTTCCAAGCGGTGATCGTTTTTGGCCTAGCCACCGTCGTGTTTGCAGTCTCGCGGTCAATCGGGCTGTCGATTCTGGCGCTCGCCGTCATGGGCGCGGCCGACACGGTAAGCGTAGTGATCCGTATCGCACTGGTGCAGTTGTCGGCGCCGGATGAGATGCGCGGCCGCGTGGGCGCCGTCAATTATTTGTTCGTCAATGCGTCCAATCAGCTCGGGGAATTCGAGAGCGGCCTGACCGCGGCGATGTTCGGGGCGGTGCCGGCGGTCATACTGGGCGGAGTGGGCACTATCGCGATGGCGCTATTGTGGATGAAGCTATTTCCCACTCTGCGCGACGTCGAGCGGCTGGAATAGACGATGGGACGGCCGAAGTCCCGGCGGCGCTGGCGCATCGCAAGACTCTGGCCGAGTGTGCGTCTGCGGCGCAAGGCGTGGCGTGCATTCCGGCGCGTGCCCACGCCGGCGCAAGCCCTGATCGTGCTCGCGATGACCGTACTGCTGTGGTTCGCGTTCAATTGGATGTTCCAGGTCATCCGCAAACCCTCCGAGCTTTTCTTTCCAGTGAGCAGCACACTCAACAAGATACCCTCCGAGACCTGGCGGCAGTACGCGCCCCTGTTTCGGAAGTATTCCACTCATGTTATGTCCCCTCAGTTGCTCGCGGCGCTGGCGCAGGTCGAAGGCTCGGGCAATCCGGTAGTGCGTACCTACTGGCGCTGGTCATTCAACCCCGGGCCCTTCGACGTATACCGTCCGGCGTCCAGCGCGGTGGGGATGTTTCAGATCACCGACGGGACCTTTGCCGAGGCCAGACGCTTCTGCATCCGCCACCATGCCGTCGTCGAGGATGGGGCGTGGAACGACTGGGACTCGTGTTGGTTCAATCGCCTGTACACAAGAGTCATTCCTGCGCACGCCGTAGAACTCACTGCGGCATACCTCGATCGCAGTGTGGCAAGCGCGCTCGCCCGCCACCACATGAAGTCCGTGCCCCTGGAGCGTGAACAAGAGCTCGCCGCGGTGATTCATCTCTGCGGCGCGGGGGCGGGGGACGCCTTCGTGCGCCGCGGACTGCGGCTGACGGACGGCCAGCGCTGCGGAGATCACGAGGCACGCGGCTATGTCGCACGCGTGAATCTCATGAAGCGCGTATTCGAGAGCATCGCGGTAAGGTAGGGAGTGCAGCAGTAGCCTTCGCTGCCACACGGCACGCAGACTTAGGCGGGCCAGGGTCCAACCATAAATGGCAGCATTCGAGGCCGGAAGCGCCGGCTCAGGTTGACGACCGTGCCGCGCTTGAGCATCACCTCATAGTCGCCGTGGAACAACGGCTTGACCTGAACGATTTGCTCAACGTTGATGATGGTGGAACGATGCACGCGCACGAATTCGTTGGCGTCGAGGCGCGCTTCGACGTCACGTAGCGACTCACGCACGAGGTAGCAGTGGCCTCGGGTAAAGATCTTTACAAACTTTCCGGCCGCTTCTACCAGTTCAATCTCGCGCGTTGACACAAACAGCACACGACCTTTCTCGGTCACCAGCAGGCGGTCTCGCAGCCGCTGACTGAGCGGAGCAAGATCGGAATTCGATAGCGTGGTTCGGATCTCGGCAGATGCGCGTTCGACTGCGAACTGCGCCTTCGCGCGCGCGATCCCCTTGGACAATCTCTCATCGTCGAATGGCTTGAGAATATAATCAACCGCTTCGACCTCGAGCGCGCCCACGGCGTAGGCAGAAAATGCGGTCACAAAGATTACCATTGGCGTGATGCCGCGCGCCTCGAGCACTTTGAGCAATTCGAAGCCATCGCGCTGCGGTAGTTGCACGTC
>JAYTXS010000467.1:0-2549 GCA_043742845.1 Gammaproteobacteria bacterium | reverse complement strand
GGCTGCTCACTCCGCGCGCGGCCAACAACTTCTGCAGGCGCGACTTGCGGTAGACAAGAGACTGCGTGCGCAGATCTTCCAGCCCCTCGAACAGCAGATCGAACGCAAACAACACGAGGTCTTCGGATTTGTCGGCGGACAGAGCCGCCTGCAGTTCCGCGAAGCTAGGCAGACCCTGCTGATCGAGCGCCACCATCTCACCATCGATGACGCAGTCGGGAAGCGCTTCGGCATCTTTGGCCACGGCTGCGAAGCGCTCCGTCCAATCGAGACCCGCACGCGTTCGGATCACCGCACCGCGTCGAGAGACGTGCACCTGCGCGCGGTAACCATCGAGTTTCACCTCGTGTCCCCACTGCGGTCCCTCCGGCGGCCGATCAACCAGCTTGGCGAGCTGAGGTTCGACGAACGCCGGTACCTTCTTTACGCGTGTGGCTTTGCCATGCGCGATCGATGAGGATGCGGTCGATGACGGCGCGGCCTTGGCCAGCATGAAAGGCTTTGGACGCTTGCCCGTGCCGCCTGCTATTTCCTTGAGCTTGCGACCCGACGCCACCGAGCGATCTTCCTCGAGCAAGGCGTCGCCATCGCCGGGCCTGGCGTCGGCGTCGCGGTGCTTGATCAACAGCCAATTCGTACGCTTGCCGCCATATCGATCACCGCGCATTCGCACCAACACCCAACTGCCGTGCAGCCGCTCCCCTTGAAGCGTGAATTTAAGATCGCCTTTGTCGAATGCCTCTTGGGCGGACCGGTTGCCCTCAGGAGTCCAATAGCCGCGATCCCACAATTGCACTGTACCGCCGCCATACTCTGCGGCGGGAATCGTGCCCTCGAAATCCCCATAATCGAGCGGATGGTCTTCCACTTCCACGGCCAGGCGCTTATCCGCGGGATCGAGCGATGGGCCACGCGTCACGGCCCAGGATTTGAACGTCCCGTCGAATTCGAGGCGCAGATCGTAGTGCAGGCGGCGAGCCGCGTGCTTTTGAATCACGAACCGGAGACGAGGCGAGGGCGCCGATCGACGTTGACCCGAAGGCTCCGCGGTCTTGGAGAAATCACGTTTCGCGCGATACGCGGAAAGTGACGCCTTTGCCATCTTACGTCCCTTGTCGATCGATCAATCGCCGATAGGCGAGCAGATGGCGCAACGCCATGGGGTCTTTGGCTTTTTCAAAAAGTCGTGCCAAATTGAAATGGGCGTCAGCCAACTGCGGATCGAGCGCCAGCGCCTCACGATACGCGGTGATAGCCTCGGCTTCACGATTCAGGTCTTCCAGCAAGACCGCCAAATTGAATGCCAGCAGCGGTTCTGTCTTGCTACCGGATCGATAGACCTGTTCGGCGTCATCGAGGCGGCCGTCCAGGTGCAACAAGCGGCCCAAGTTGATGCTCGCCTCGGTGAACTGCGGATCAATATCGAGACAGGCTCGGTAGGCTGCCAATGCTGCCTTCGGGTTGCCGTCCTCCAATTCAAATGCCTTCGCATAGAATTCATTGGCTGAGTTCGCGGGCGGCGCCGTAGGCGGTTGCCTGACGATGACATGCAGGCCACCCTTTTCCTCGCCTATATCGAGTGCCAGCACATACTGACCGGACTCAGATTCCCATGTCATCTTGCCTTCACGGATCGCAATCTGATCGCCCAACGCCGTGAGAGAACGCTTGTTTGCGGCAGCGCCCGTGGGCAACGTGGTTCGCAGGGTCTTTAGCGTGCGGTTGATGCGCTGCGCGGAGATATTCGCCGCGCGCAAGGCACTCGCCGTACGCAGCATGAGCAAGTCTTGGAAGGAGTAGTGAAGTCGTCCGCCGCGTTTGACCGGACTGACATGCCCGGCGCGGGTCAGCGAACGAACGGCCGAGGCGGGTAATCCAAACAGCCGTTCGAGGTCCTTCGTGTCATAGGCATGCATTTCATCGTCGGGCGGTTTTGCGCGAGGCTGCTTGGGCTGCTGCACGTTTGGGAGCCTTACGTTCCTTCATATCAACGGCCTTCGATCCCCGCGCATCAATACTGGCGCGCAGAGCCTCCATCAAATCGATCACATTGCCGCCCTTGGTCGATACCGGCCCTTCAGCCAGCGAAATTTCCTTGCCGTCGACCTTTCTCTGAATCGCGGCTTCCACCCTGGCCTTGTGCTCATCCGCATATTCATTCGGGTCGAATCGCTTCGCCCCCAAGTGATCGATGAGTTGCCGTGCGAGCTTAAGCTCCGGCTCCGACACGGGCGCCGCTTCCACTCCTAGGTCCTTAAGGTCGCGTATCTCCGCTTTGAAATGCAGCTGGTGCAGCGCGAGGCCGTCTTCCAAGGCCCGGATGATCACTATGTGTTCTTTGCCGCGGGAAATCCAACGACCCACCGCGCATTGCTGGGCCTTTCGAAGCGCCGTGGCCAATAGCGTATAGGGCTTGGCGGCCCCCTTATCCGGCGCCAAGTAGTAGGTGCCATCAAAATAAAGAGGATCCACCGATTCGAGGGGAACGAATTGCCCGATATCGATGGAGTGCGTGGTCGCATCCTCGAGAGCCTTCAACTCTTCGGGAC
>JAYTXS010000466.1:0-4519 GCA_043742845.1 Gammaproteobacteria bacterium | reverse complement strand
CGCGCGGCCCTTCCGCCGCGCAGCAGAAGCAGGCGCTGTGGCGACTGGCGGCGGCGTTCGCTGCGGGGGCTGCGCTCAACCTTGCCTTTGCACCATTTGGCTGGTGGCCCATCGCCATATTGGCGCCGGCTGCGCTGATTGCGCTGATCCGCGGCTTGCCGCCACGGCGGGCGGGCTGGACCGGAGCGGCCTTCGGAATCGGGCTATTCGCTTTCGGTACTTATTGGCTGTACACCTGCCTGCATGTGATCGGCTTGGTGCCGATCTGGCTGACCATGGTATTGCAGGCAGCCTTGATCGCGTTGATGGCGTCTTATTCGGCGGTGCTGTGCTACGTGGCGAACCGCTACTGGCTCAAAGTCGGTGCGACACGGGCTTGGCTGGTGCTGCCGGTTCTGTGGGTGCTGCTCGAGTGGTTGCGCGGCTGGGCATTGAGCGGCTTTCCGTGGCTGTCATTGGGTTACGCGATGATCGACTCGCCGCTCAAGGGTTGGGCGCCGCTATTCGGCGTCTATGGCGTGACGTGGGCTGCGGCGACCATCGCGGTCGCGGTGAATGTGATGATATTGCCGCAACTCAGCATAGCGCGGCGGCTTTTTGCCCTGGCCCTCGCCGCCATGCTATTCGCGATTCCCGCGCTGCTCGGGCACCACGCTTGGACGCGACCGACGGGACCCGCGGTATCCATTGCCGCCGTGCAAGGCGCGGTGCCGCAGGATCAGAAGTGGCAGGCGAAAAACCGCGATGAAACCCTGACGCGGTATTCGCAACTCACGGCCGATGCCTGGGGCGCGCAGCTCATCGTCTGGCCGGAGTCGGCGCTGCCCATACTCGCCAGCGAGATTCCGGACTATTTGCGGCGGCTCAAGGAACTGGGACATGCTCACGGCTCCGATCTGGCCATAGGGCTGGTGAACTACGAGCCGGCCACCAACAAGTACTATAACGGGCTGTTGGTGTTGAGCGACTCCGGCGGCGGCTGGTATTACAAACGACACTTGGTGCCGTTCGGCGAATATTTTCCGGTACCCGGATTCGTACGCTCCTGGATGCGGCTGATGAGTTTGCCGTATACGGACATCACAGCGGGAGGTCGGCAGCAGCCGACCTTGAGTGCCGCAGGACAAAAGCTCGGGCTGACGATTTGTTACGAGGATGCATTCGGCGCGCAACAGCTGCGCGTGTTGCGCGAGGCAACGCTTTTGATCAACGTCACCAACAACGCGTGGTTCGGCGATTCCACGGCCACGCCTCAACATTTGGAGATCGCCCGCATGCGCGCGCTCGAGGCGGGGCGTTACATGGTGATTGCCGCGAACGACGGCATTACCGCGGCCATCGGGCCGCAGGGAGAAATCCTCGCCCGCCTGCCGCAGTTTCAAAAGGCGGTACTGCGCGCCGACGTGCAGCCGCTGACAGGGCTTACTCCGTATGCGCGGCTAGGCAATTATCCCGTCGTGATCGGCGCAGGACTGTTGCTGGGGGTGGCAATGTGGCGCAGGAGACGAGGCGACGGAGCGCGATGAAGCGCCAGGCAGTCTTTTGCCTACACGCACTAGGTCGGTCTGTAAGTATCGTGAGCCGCCAATCTGGCGCACCTTTGGAAAAATAATGACCAAGCACGAAAACTATCCTGACGAAGATATGCAAGCTGTGTGGCGTCGATCCTCTCTGCTTCGCGGCATCGCCGCCTTAATGCTGCTGGCTCTCGCGGCGTGCAGCCAATTAATCCATGGCGGAGCGCCGCCCTCCGACAAGAATGTGTCTCGAGCGCAGCTATCGATCGGCTACAGCCTGCTGCACCAAGAGGCTGATGGTATTCCCAAGCTCAAATGGCTGCTCATGTTCAAGGATAAGCCCGAAGAAATGGCAGTGATGACCAAAGATCTGGTCAGCTATTACCAGGGTCTCGCCGAGACCCTGCAGAGGCTGTCAAAACAATATCCCGCAATGCGCATCGATGTGGCACCCATGTCTGAGATCGAGAGTAAAACGCGTAAAGCCATTGGCGAAGACCAGGCCAAGGACTTTGCTCCGCTCGTGGGCAAGTCGGGCATGGAATTCGAACGCGAGGCGCTGCTTTTGTTTTACAACGCGCTCGACGAACAACGCCATCTCACCGGCGTCATGGTGGGGCTAGAACCCGACCCTGGCCTCAAGAAGTTTCTGGAGACGACCCAAGCGCAGTTAGAAACCCGCTACGCGCACGTCGGCGCACTATTGAATCGGCGCTACTTCATCCGGTGAACTGCCCCAGTTCCTCCAGGTACCATTCCACGAAGCGCGCCGCGTAGGTTTCCTGCAATGAATAAGGGCCCGGCACGAAGAACCGAGAATTCACGCCGGCCTGATTCATTTCGACGATTTTCTTATCCTCCGCGCTGGTGGTTTTCCACAGCCAGGTGAGGCGCCCCACATCGTAGTCGACGCCTTCGACGGCTTCTTGATGCACCAGCCAGAGCACTTCCATTTCGGTATGGTCGGCGGACCTCGGTATGAAACGATAAATGACGCCGTGGTCGGGATAGGCCAGAAAGTCGCTGATGGGGCCGATGTCGAAGTAGGTCGAGTTGCCATCGGACGCCGAAAACGCTCCCATGAGCCGCGCCACCGAACGGCCGTCGTCCGTGGCGCTCGCCATGCCGTCGTGCAGCGCGCTGCGCATCACTGCGACGGATTCGCAGTTGGCGCCGGCCGCGAGGCCATAGTGATCGACATCGGGCACGACGATGCCGAGCGTCGCGGCTCGCGTGCGCCCGGCGCGCTCCAGATCGGCGGCCTGCTCGGCCGGTCGCGCGTACACATGGCGCTTGGCAAACTCCGGGTGCGCGGGAGTGCAGTGATAGCACTCCATATAGTTTTCCACCGCCAGTTTCCAATTCGCTTTGATCGAATACAATTCTCGATGAGCGACTTTGGCGGCTGACCAGCCGTGTACCCCCGCCGAGCGGGCCAATGCATCCGCTGCGGCGCAAAGGTCCCGCGGCTCCTGAGCAAAGGTCGTAAAGATCAATCCTTCCATGACACGTACGGCAAGCGACCTCAAAGCCATATCGTCGCGGCGGAAAGATTCCGGCATCTGGCGAGCGACCATCAGGTTGCCGTCCAGGTCGTAGCTCCAGGCATGATAGGGACAGGTCAGTCGTGCGGATTGAGCCTTGCCGCAGCGTCCGGTGACGAGCCGTGAGCCGCGGTGGCGGCAAACATTGAGCAGAGCCCGTACTTCGCCTGCCGTAGTTCGCACGATGATGACGGATTCGGATCCTAGATCCACCACGAGGAAGTCACCGGGGCGCGGAATACTGCTGATATGTCCTGCACAGAACCAATGCCGCAACAGCATGCGTTGCATGTCGTGATCGAAGATGCTTGGTTCAGTGTAGAACTCACGCGCCAGTGCGTGGCCCGGCTGATGATTGCGTATGTGGGCGGCTAAATCGGTGGATTTCACCGCTGGAATTGTATCCGCGGCAGCGCATGGGGACCAGCCTATTATGACGCCGGCGGTATGCGAACTAGCGCGTACCCGCCTCGAGCCCGCCGAAGCGCCTTTGCCGTCCGCCGTAATCCTCAAGTGCACAGTGCAGGCGCTGCTCGTTGAAGTCCGGCCACAGACACTCGCTGAAGTGCAGTTCGGCGAATGCGGATTCCCAGAGCAGGAAGTCGCTCAGACGCCGCTCATTGCCGGTGCGAATCAGCAGATCTACCTCGCCCGCCGGATACGCGCAATGATCAACTTCGTGCAGTAGGCGATGAAACTCCGCGCCGGTCAGCTCGGCATCCGACTTTGCCCGCCGTGCCGCCTGCACGATGCTGTGCTGCGAGGAATAGTCGACGGCGATGCGTAACAGCATTCCGGACCCTGCGGCGCTCAATTTTTCGCTTTGATCGATGGATCGCAGCAGGTTCTCGCTCAACCGGTCACGGCGGCCGATGACATTGACGCGAATCGATTGTTCCACGCAGCGGCGCGTCTCGGTAAACAGGTACTGGCCGAACAGATGCATGAGCGCGGCGATCTCTGATGGGGGACGCGACCAGTTGGCGGATGAGAAGGCGTACAGGGTCAGAGTCTTGACATCTGCACGCGCCGCCGCCTCGACGGTGGCGCGCACCGCCTTCGCGCCCTCGATGTGTCCCGAAGACCGGGGCAGACCGCGCTGCGTTGCCCAGCGTCCGTTTCCGTCCATGATGATGGCTATATGCATGATTCAGGCGCGCCGGGTCGCTTTAATTACCGCCTCGATGTGCTCGAGATAGCGTAGCAGGGCTTTCTTGCCGACCTGCGTGATCCGGTATACGGATTTAGGTCTGCGTGCTTCGAAGGATTTCGTGCAAACGACATAGCCCGCTTCCTCAAGCTTGCGCGCATGCGCGCTCAAGTTGCCGTCGCTGACGTTGAACAGAGACTTCAGTTCGTTGAAGGTGAGTTGCTCGTTCATCGCCAGGGCGCTCATGATGCCGAGACGCACCCGTTCATAAATCAGGCGGTCGAACCCGGCGTCATCGTTGCCATGCG
>JAYTXS010000465.1:0-7281 GCA_043742845.1 Gammaproteobacteria bacterium | reverse complement strand
CACCTGTTCATTTTCCTGTTTGCGATGGCGCTCGGCACCCTTCTTGGCGGACCCATCGGCGACCGTATCGGCCGCAAGAGCGTCATCTGGGTATCCATTCTAGGCATTGCGCCCTTTGCCTTGATCCTGCCCTACGTCGATTTGCTGTGGACGGGCATACTCACGTTCATCATCGGCTTGATACTATCGTCGGCATTCTCGGCCATCGTGGTGTTCGCACAGGAGCTCATGCCAGGCAAGGTCGGAGCCGTGTCGGGTTTATTCTTCGGTTTCGCTTTCGGCATCGGCGGCATCGGCGCGGCAGTCCTCGGCGTTCTGGCAGACCGGCATGGCATCGAATTCGTCTATCGCATCTGCGCCTATCTGCCCTTGCTCGGCATGGTGGCTGCGTTCCTGCCCAATATCGAACATCGCACCGCCCCGCGGCTGCGGCCCACGTGACGCACCAACTCATTCTAGGCTTGAGTCAGTACGGCCTGATCATCGTCATCGTCAACGTGCTGCTGGATCAAATCGGGCTGCCGGTGCCGGCCGTTCCAACGCTCATCGTTGCCGGCGCCCTCGCTACGGACGGTCACATGTCCCTGCCGGCGCTGTTCGCAGGCGCGGTGCTTGCCTGCCTGGTTCCCGACTGCGCCTGGTACCTGGTCGGCCAACAATACGGCATCCGCGTACTGAAGACCCTGTGCAGGATTTCCTTGGAGCCCGATTCCTGCGTCAGTCAAACCCAGACCCGCTTCGAGCGCTGGGGCATCAATTCGCTGGTCATTGCTAAATTCATCCCTGGGCTGGCCATCATCGCACCACCCATGGCCGGCGCGATGCGTATCGGCTGGCCGCGTTTCATTTTGCTGAGCACCTGCTCCGCCATGCTCTGGTCCGGTACCGCACTCGGTGCGGGCGTGTTGTTCAAGTCGCAGATCGCGCAGCTGCTCACGCACCTGCAGAAGTTCGCAAGCGTCACAGGCTTAGGGCTAATGGTCCTGCTGGCCGCCTACATCGCCTACAAGTGGTGGGAGCGGCGCCGCTTCTACCGGTTGCTGCGCATGGCACGGATCAGCGTCGCGGAACTGTATGCGCTCATCCAAGCCGGCGCCTCGCCTCTGATCATCGACGTACGCTCGAGCACCGCGCGGCAGCTGGAGCCACGCTGGATTCCCGGCGCGCTGCATGTCCCGCTACTGGATGTGGCACATCATCTGAAAGAATTGCAGCGCGATAGGGACATCATTCTCTATTGCACCTGCCCGAGCGAGGCGTCTGCGGCGCGCGTCGCGAAGATTCTTATGAATCATGGATTCAAACGCGTCAGGCCCTTGAACGGCGGGCTGGATGCCTGGGTTGCCGCCGGCTATGCTGTGGTGAAGGGATGACGCACGAGGTGGTCATCGTCGGCGCCGGCTTCGGCGGATTGGCGACGGCAATAGGTTTGGCGGGCGCTGACGCCCGAATCACCATCATTGATCAGCGCAATCACCATCTATTCCAGCCTCTGCTATACCAGGTCGGCACCGCGTCACTTGCGACCTCGGAAATTGCGTGGCCCATCCGCCACCTCGTCCGCAAACGCAAGGAAGTCACTACTCTGCTCGGCGTGGTGACGGGAATCGACACCGATAACCGCAGGGTGCTGCTCGAGGACGGCGGCACGGCTAAGTACGACACACTGGTACTGGCAACCGGCGCCCGCCACGCCTATTTCGGACACGACGAATGGGAACCCTTCGCGCCCGGACTCAAGACCCTGGAAGACGCCACCTCGATCCGCCGCCGGATTCTCCTGTCGCTCGAACATGCGGAGCGCGAGACCGATCCTAAGCGCCGCGCCGCGTTGCTGACGTTCGTAATCGTCGGCGGCGGGCCCACCGGAGTGGAATTGGCCGGCGCCATCGTCGAGCTGGCGCACCAGAATCTGCCCGAGGAGTACCGGCACATCGACACGCGTGAGGCGCGCGTGGTGCTGATCGAAGCGGGTCCGCGAATTCTCCCGAGCTTTACCGAGGACCTTTCCGCCTACGCCCATGCCTCGCTCGAGCGTCAGGGAGTTGAAATTCAATTGGGACAAGCCGTACGCGAATGCAGCGCCGAAGGCGTTATCTACGGCGATCAGCCGCTCGCCGCGAAAGTGATTCTATGGGCAGCCGGGGTTCGCGCATCATCTGCCGCGGCGTGGGCCGGCCTGCCCGCCGACAATGCGGGCCGTGCGCGCGTGGAACCGGACCTCACCGCTCCGGGCCACCCGGAAATTTTCGTGATCGGCGACACCGCAACCATCAGCGCCTGGCATGGCAAGCCCGTGCCTGGAATCGCTCCGGCAGCCAAGCAGCAAGGCGCGCATGTTGCGCGCAGCATCCGAATGCGGCTGCGCGGCGACACCCGGCCGCGTCCCTTTCGCTACCACCACTCGGGAAATCTGGCCACCATCGGCAAACGCGCAGCCGTCATCGATTTCGGCTGGATCAAGCTGCGTGGCCGGCTGGCGTGGTGGATTTGGGGACTGGCGCACATTTATTTCTTGATTGGCGTACGCAATCGGCTGGCTGTGGCGTTGAGCTGGCTGTGGATCTACGCCACCGGCAGCCGCAATGCCTGCCTTATTACTCAAGGCGAGCCGCGTCCGCCTGTCGGCGCCGGATGAGCGGCTTGCGGCGCAGTGTGACCAGGTAGAGGTACGCGCGGCCCAGCACATTGCATAATGTAGAGCGTGCGACACCATGTGCAAACCGGCCATGCATCTACGTCGGCCCTCGACGCCACTACGGCGGCGTTGCGCGCTCCCGCAGCGACCTTCAGCGCCCTTATTGCATGCATCATCGTTGGCTCGATGCCGGGCACTGCGCGCGGTGATTGGACTCTGGCCACTGAGGCCGGCGTACGCCACGACAGCAACGTGGGGAACGCACAAGCCAACACCGGGATTGTCGCTGATACGGTCATCGCTGCGCGTGTCTCGGTTTTCCGGCTGTTTCCCTTAAGCGAGGGCTACACCATGACCGTCGGCGGCGAGCTCGGCGGCGAGTCGTTCCACACGCTCGAGGGCTTGAGCAACGCGTCGTTACGAGGCGTATTTGCGCTCAGAAAGAAATGGGGCGTGGGTGCATTCGCCCCTTGGGCGCGTTTTGGCGCCTCCGCCGGGCGTGTCGATTATCACGATGATTACCGCAACGCTTGGGCTTACCGCGCCACCCTCGCCGCGGGCCGGCGCATCGATGAGCGTTGGAATCTATGGGCTGATTATGCTTACGAGAGGCGCGCTGCGAACCCGCACGTAGAAGAAATATCCGGACTATCGGGCGACGCCTTCAGCCAGGACAGCCACTCACTGACAGCCAATTTTGAATACACGTTGAGCGAGCGCTGCATTCTGACAATACGCCTGCTGGACCGCCACGGCGATGTGACGTCGACCATGGAACCCAATACGAAGACTTACTATTCCGCCAGGGCGCTTGCCGAGGATCCAGCGTTTGGGCCTGAGGACTATGCCTATCGGCTCTTCGGCAGGAGCTACGGTTTTCGAGCGGGAATTAGCTATTCGCCAGCCGCGCATAGCAGGCTCGGCTTCGGATTCGAGCGCCTCGAAACCCACGCGGACGGCGACAACCACTATTTGAAGTCGATTCCGGAAATCACCTGGGACTACCGCTTCTAAATGAACAAATCATTCGCAACCGCGGCCGTTGTTTTGCTCAGCTGCGTCTCGGCGACGGGATCCGCGGCCGAGCTGCGCGTGCTCGTCAAGGATCATCACGGCAAGCGCGTCGCGGACGCCGTGGTGCTGGCCACGCCTTTGGATCCGAAGAACGCCCTGCGCGCCAAGACTCCGCTCGACGCGGTTGACCAAGTGGACAAGCAATTCGTGCCCTATGTGAAGCCCGTGTTCGTCGGATCGAAAATCCGCTTTCCCAATAGCGACAATATCCGTCACCAGGTGTACTCCTTTTCTCCCGCGAAGCGATTCGAGCTGCCGCTCTACGCCGGCACGGACGCCCCGCCGGTGGTGTTCGACAAGCCGGGTGTCGTCGTTCTGGGGTGCAATATTCATGATTGGATGTTGGGCTACATCTACGTGTCCGAGACGCCGTTCTTCGCCAAGACCGAAGCCGCCGGAACGGCATCCCTCGAAGATATACCACCCGGGGAGTACAGCGTACGTCTGTGGCATCCGAGCATGGAGCAGACGGAAGAGACGACCGCGCGGCGCGTCACCGTGAGCGCCGCGGGGCCGGCGACGCTCGAATGGGAACTCAGCCTAAAACCCAGTCTTCGAGTACCTCGGGTATCGGGCGCGGCATCGACGGGCTACCCATAGACGAGCCCGGGCCACGAGCGCGGCTCAGGAGAACGCGGCAATACCGGTCTGCGCGCGCCCCAGAATGAGCGCGTGGATGTCGTGAGTTCCCTCGTAGGTATTCACCACTTCGAGATTCACGAGATGGCGGATAACGCCAAATTCGTCGGATATGCCGTTGCCGCCCAACATATCGCGCGCGGTGCGCGCTACATCGAGCGACTTGCCGCAGGAATTGCGTTTGAGCATGGATGTGATTTCCACGGATGCGATACCCGCGTCCTTCATACGCCCCAGGCGCAGGCAGGCCTGCAAAGCCAGGGTGATTTCGGTTTGCATATCCGCCAATTTTTTCTGTACCAATTGATTGGCAGCAAGCGGGCGGCCGAATTGCTTGCGATCCAGCACATACTGCCGCGCAGTATGCCAACAGCTCTCCGCTGCGCCCAGCGCACCCCAGGATATGCCGTATCGGGCCGAATCGAGGCAACTGAACGGGCCTTTCAGGCCCGTGACGCCCGGCAACAGATTTTCCTCGGGTACGAACACATCCTGCATGAGGATCTGACCGGTGGTCGAAGCGCGCAAACCCACCTTGCCGTGGATCACCGGCGCCTCCAGTCCCTTCCAGCCCTTTTCAAGAATGAAACCGCGAATGATGCCATCGTCGGTTTTCGCCCACACAACGAACACATCCGCGATGGGACTGTTGGAGATCCAAGTTTTAGCGCCCGATAAGCGGTATCCGCCGGCCGCGGCGTGCGCGCGGGTAATCATGCTGCCGGGATCCGAGCCATGATTAGGCTCCGTCAGGCCGAAACAGCCGATGGTTTCGCCGCGTGCCAGCGCTGGGAGGTACTTTAATTTCTGAACCTGCGTGCCAAAACGCTCGATGGGCAGCATCACCAGCGATGACTGCACGCTCATCATGGACCTATACCCCGAATCCACGCGCTCCACTTCGCGCGCGATGAGTCCATAGCTCACATAATTGAGCCCGCCGCCGCCGAATTCCTCGGGAACGGTGGCGCCCAGCAATCCCAGTTCGCCCATCTCTTTGAAAATGGCGGGATCCGTGTACTCGCGGCGAAACGCATCGACGACGCGCGGGGCTAGGCGGTCTTGCGCGTAGTCGCGGGCCGCATCCCGCACCATTTTTTCCTCATCCGTCAACTGCTCTTCGAGCAACAAAGGATCGTCCCAGTGAAAAGTTGCACTCGCCATATTCCAGCCTTCTTACCCTTGCTTAAGTCCCTAATCATCGCATAATCCACGCCCCGACGTGAGTGGTGCGCTGCGTGCCAAAAGCATCGTTTAACCCACTGGCCCCTCGGCCGCGAGCTCACGGATGTCGCTATTTGCGAATCAGTGCTCGTTCAACGCGCCGACCGGGCACCAGCCACAACATAGCGATGACGCCGTCGCTGAATGCCTCGAGTCTGTTGCTGTTCATATGTGCTATTGCTGAACTGCAAACCTGGGGAGAATTCAATGCGTCGAGGGATATGGATCTTGAGTCTGGCCGCAACGGCCTCCGTGTGGGCAGCCGGCGCGCCTGCATTGCCGCCTGCGGCGGATCAGCAGCTTGCCCGTGACCTGCTGAAGGGCCTCGTTGAGATCAACACTACTCACACGCACGGCTCCACGGAAGCCGCAAAGGCCATTCAGGGCTGGCTGTCAAGTGCAGGTTTTCCCGCGCAGGACGTCGTGTTCTTGGCGCCTCCTGATCATCCCACCAAGGGCAATGTCGTAGTCCGCTATCGAGGTAAACACCCTGGCGCTCCTGTGTTGTTTCTGGGGCATCTGGATGTGGTGGAGGCAAGGACTGAGGATTGGTCGGTCGATCCCTTCAAGCTGACGGAGCAGGAGGGCTGGTTCTACGGTCGCGGCACCATCGACATGAAGGACGGCGACGCGGCATTGGTCGAGTCATTGATCCGCCTGAGGCGTGAAAAATACGTGCCCGAGCACGACATCATCGTCGCGTTTACCGCGGACGAAGAAGCCGGCGGCGACGCCAACGGTCCCGCCTTTTTGCTCAAGGAGCATCGTGACCTGATCGTTTCGGCGCTGGTCGTCAATCTCGACGGCGGCGGCGGGGCCAGCAAGAACGGCGCTCGACAGTTCTTTGAGGTAGGCACCAGTGAGAAAACCTACCTGACGTTCACGCTCGAAACCACCAGTCCCGGCGGACATGGATCGCTTCCCGGCCCTGACAACGCCATCTACCGGCTGGCTGCGGGCCTAGGCCGCCTGGAAACATTCAAGTTTCCCGTTGCGCTCACCGCAACCACGCGGCAGAGTTTCGCGCAGCTCGGTGCGCTCGAAAGCGGACCCACCGCTGCGGATATGCACGCCGTTTCTCAGTTGCCGCCCGACCTCGCCGCAGCTGAACGGCTGAGCCGCAACGTGCGCCTCAACGCGCAACTGCGCACCACCTGCGTGGCGACATTGATCTCGGGCGGGCACGCTGAGAACGCCCTGCCGCAGCGAGCCCGGGCGACCGTCCAGTGCCGCATGCTGCCCGGCGATTCCGCCGCGAATGTGCAAACCCTGCTGGTGCAGACTCTCGCCGATCCCGCCATTGCTGTGACGCTCGATGCGCCCCCAATCGTGAGTCCCGAGTCGCCACCCACTGCGGCGCTGATGAAAAAGGTCGCGCTGCTCGTACACTCGATGTGGCCCAAGGTACCCGTCATTCCCAGCATGGCAACCGGCTTCAGCGATGATCGGCAGACCCGCAATGCGGGCATGCTCAGCTACGACATCAGCGGAGTGTGGGAAGACGTCGATGAGAATCGCGCCCATGGCCGAGATGAGCGCATCGGCATCCGCGCGTTCGATGAGAGCGTCGAATTCACCTATCGGCTGCTAAAGACCTTTGGCCTCGGGCGCTGACACCCTCGAACCACTCTCGTATGCATAGCTGCGGGTAAATTCCGCCCCCAGCAAGAATATTTGAGCTGAATAGTAGACCCACAGCAGCAACA
>JAYTXS010000464.1:0-12151 GCA_043742845.1 Gammaproteobacteria bacterium | reverse complement strand
ATGAAGCCGCCCGGCATGGCAAATGCGTTGACGATGGGATCTTTCAACACGAAGTAGTAAAACTGATGCTGGCCTTCTTCGGCGCGGCTCGACAGGCTGTGGCCGATTTCCTGAATGTAGTCGCTGACTTCAGGATCCTCGAGCACCTGTCCGGTCTGACGGATTTGCGCAAACCAACCCAACCCGGCCCGATATTCATCGTCGAGCGAGACCGCAGCAGTGGCCGGGCTTCCCAGATCCGGCAGATCTTGATCGACGGCGCTCGAACCCGTGCCCAATCCTGAAGCCCAGGCCACGCTGATCATTGCGCTGGCGCCGGCCGCGGCGGCAAACGCGCCAATTGACCTCAACAATGACATTCGTCCTCCGTAATGCTCCTTGGAGTGCGCGCCCTATGCCAAAGTTCGCTCATAGTCCCTGATAATCAAAGAACTTCGGATGCGTAGTCTGCCAGACGCGAGCGTTCGCCGCGGACCAGCGTGATATGCCCCGAAAACGCCCAGCCATGGAAGCGGTTGACCACGTAGGTGAGTCCCGTGGTGGTCTCGGTGAGGTAAGGGGTGTCGATCTGAGCGATGTTTCCCAAGCACACCATCTTGGTGCCGGGGCCGGCACGGGTCACCAGCGCCTTCATCTGCTTGGGCGTCAAGTTCTGCGCCTCATCAATGATGATGAAGCGGTTCAGGAAGGTGCGCCCGCGCATGAAGTTCAACGAGCGGATTTTGATGCGGTGCCGGAGCAAATCGTTGGTGGCGCCGCGCCCCCAGGTTCCGCCGGGCTGACCCTGCGTCAAGACCTCCAAGTTGTCCATCAGTGCGCCCATCCAAGGCTCCATCTTTTCTTCTTCCGTGCCGGGCAGGAAGCCGATGTCCTCACCCAACGGTATCGTGACTCGCGTCATGATGATTTCACTGAAGCGGTTGTGATCCAAGGTTTGCGCAAGACCGGCCGCCAGTGTCAGCAGGGTTTTTCCCGTGCCGGCGGGGCCGAGCACGGTGACGAAATCGATCTCCGGATCCATCAATAAATTAAACGCGAGATTCTGCTCGCGATTGCGCGAGGTGACGCCCCAGACATTGTTACGCTCGGCGCGGTAATCGACGGTGAGTTCCAGTATTGCCGACTCGCCTTCAAGCTTGCGCACGATGGCCTCGACGCCGTTTGCGCCGGGATCGTAGACGAATTGATTGGCCTGCCATTCGCGCACCAATGGGCCACGCACCCGGTAGAAGGTGCGGCTTTGTTGCTGCCAGGATTCCATGCCCTTGCCATGTTTTTCCCAGAAATTCGGCGGTAGTTGTTGCACACCGCTCGCCAGCAGGTCCGCATCCTCGATGGTCTTGTCGCTCGAAAAGTCCTCGGCGTGCACGCCAACGATGGCTGCCTTGATGCGCAAGTTGATGTCTTTCGACACCAGCGTGACGCGCACGTTGCGAAACTTGCGCTGCAGCGCCAGCGTGTCGGCCAGGATCGCGTTGTCCGCACCATGTCCCGGCAGGCCGTCGGGCAGCACCGATTCAAGCAATTGAGTTTGAAAGAACAAGCGGCCGCCCGGCGGGTGCTTGCCATGGTTGATCGGCGCCGAGGCCGGCAGCGGGAGGCCGCGATCGATCTGCTTCTTGCTGGCGCCCTTCATCAGCTCGTCGAGAAAGCGGCTGACCTGGCGTACGTTGCGGGCCGGCTCGGACAAGCCTTTTTTCCCGGCATCGAGTTCCTCGAGTACGGTCATCGGAATATAGATGTCGTGCTCTTCGAAACGGAAGATGGCGGTGGGGTCGTGCGTCAATACATTCGTATCCAGCACGAAGATGCGTCGCTGCGGCTTGGCCTTGCGGCTTTTAACCATCGCGGCCGCAGTGGGCCGCACGCCGCCGGTCACAGCGCCTTCACCGCCGCGAGCACTTGCGCAGCATGGTCCTTCACCTTGACCTTGCGCCATTCGTGCCGCAATACGCCCTTCGCATCGATCAGGAATGTGCTGCGCTCGATCCCTAAGAATTTCTTGCCATACATGCTCTTTTCCTGGATCACGTCGTAGAGCGCACAAATCTTCTTGTCGGGATCGCTGAGCAGTTCGAACGCAAATCCCATCTTCAGTTTGAATTTTTCGTGCGACGCCACAGAGTCGGCCGAAATGCCGAAAATCAATGTCTTGGCCTTCTTGAATTGAGGATGTGCCGCGCTGAAATCCGCGCCTTCCTGGGTACAGCCGGGGGTGTTGTCGCGCGGGTAGAAATACAGTACGACGCCACTGCCGGTGGCGTCGCTCAAAGACCATGGGCCGGCGGTGCCGTCGAGGGTGAACTGCGGCGCCTTCTTGCCAACGTTGATTTTGCTCAAGGCCGGGCTCAATTTTTCACGGGTTCGAAAATGGCATCTAGGTTCAAGTGATCGCAGAAGTCCATGAATTCCTCGCGCAACACGCCGATGTGCAGGCGGCTTGGAACGTTGACGATCATCTGCACCGAGAACATCGGCGCACCGGTATGGGCGGCCGCGTAGGCGCGCGTCGACAATTCCGCAATATCGACCGCGCGTTGTGCGAAGAAGCCGGACAGCCCCGCGACGATCCCGGTCTGATCCAGGCATACCACGTCGATGGAGTAGGGCAGCATGTCGTTGCGCGCCGCACGCTCTTCGGTGCGCCGCAACTGAATGTTCATGCCGGTGGCGTCGGCGAGCTTCTTGAACTCGCCTTCGAGCTTGGCGAGGGTGTGCCAGTTGCCATTAACCAGCAGCAGCATGGCAAACTCGTTGCCGAGCGAGGTCATGCGGCTTTCGCTGATGCTTCCCCCGCAGTCGGCAATTACCTTGGAGAGTTCATGGACCATGCCGACGCGGTCCCCGCCGACGGCGGAAATCACGATATGTTGTTTCATCGTGTCAAATTCTACCGGATGGACGCTTGCCAGGGTGCATGTCTGACACTTAAGGTAGCGATATTTAGCGGAGCCCCTTGATGTTTTCCGGAAGCATGGTAGCGATTGTCACGCCGATGACTGCCGACGGCGACCTGGATTGGCCGGCGTGGGACCGATTGCTGGACTTTCATGCAGCCGAGGGTACGGATGGCATCGTCGTTGCCGGCACGACCGGCGAGTCCGCCGCGCTGTCGGTCGATGAAATCGAAGAACTGACATGTAGGGCAGTCGGGCGTTGCCGCGGCAAGCTCAAGGTGGTCGTCGGAGCGGGTACGCATTCGACCGCGGGTACCGTGGCCAGGGCTCGCACGCTGTCTCGGCTGGGCGTTGACGCGCTGATGTTGGTGACCCCGTACTACAACAGGCCACCGCAGGAGGGCCTTTACAGGCATTTCATGGCCGCAGCCGATGCCTCTGCCGTGCCCGTTATTCTGTACAATGTGCCAAGCCGTACCGCCGTGGATCTATTGCCGGCCACCGTGGCTCGCCTGGCGCGACACCCGCAGATTGTGGCGATCAAGGAAGCCACCGGATCGCTGCAGCGGGCGCGCGAGACGCTAAGTGCCTGCCCGCCGGAGTTCACGCTGCTGTCGGGCGATGATGCGACTGCCGTCGATTGGATGAGCGTGGGCGCGCGCGGAGTGATTTCGGTGTCGGCCAACGTAGCGCCGCGGCGAATACACGAGGCCTGCGCTGCCGCCCTGGCCGGAGATTTGGCCGCGGCTCGTGCGATCGACGCCGGCTTGCAGCTTTTACATCGAGATTTGTTTGTTGAGGCGAATCCGATACCGGTGAAGTGGGCGGTTGCGAGATTGGGCCTGATCGGGAACGCAATTCGTCTGCCACTGGTCGAATTATCGACGACGCACCACGATACGGTGCTGCGCGCGATGCAGGCCGCCGGAATTACCCTTGAGGACGCAGCAGCATGAGTCTTGATCGAGTTTTGATGGTTATGACCGCGGCAGCGCTGATGAGCGGCTGTCACCTGTTCAGTAAATTGACGCCCGATTGCCATACCCCGCAGGAGTATCAACGAGCGGGCCAAGTGGCGCCGCTCAAGGTGCCGCCTGGACTGGATGCGCCCAATACCAAGGACGCCTTGGTAATTCCTACGGTGGAGCTGGCACCGCCGGTGCCCGGACCGAAAGACCGCTGTCTCGACGTTCCGCCCCTCTATAAGGCGGCTCCGGCCAATAAGGCCGCCAGCGGCAGCTAGCATTTGATCACTGGGGTCGGCTCCGGTACCCTTGCGCCCGCGTGGAGAGGTGGCCGAGCGGTCGAAGGCGCACGCCTGGAAAGTGTGTAACACCTAACCGTGTTCGTGGGTTCGAATCCCACCCTCTCCGCCATTGTCGAGTCTATGGTGGCTCGCGTTTGCATCTTCGCGACGACTGGCCACGAACCCCGTCAGGCCCGGAAGGGAGCAGCGGTAGGGGCTTTAAGTCGGGCGCCGAAGTCCTGCTGGCGCGGGCCGCCTCCCGAGTCGGGCCGGTAGGCGGACCCCCTGGCAGGGCCCGTAGGCGGGCCTTCCTATAAAGCCACGCGACCGTGGTGTTCCGAAGTTAAACTGAATTCCATGAGCTATATCGTCTTAGCGCGTAAATGGCGTCCCAAGCGGTTCGCCGAGATGGTGGGGCAGGAACATGTGCTGCGCGCTCTCGCGAACGCACTCGACAGCGGCAAGGTGCACCACGCGTTCTTGTTTACGGGCACTCGCGGCGTCGGCAAGACCACGATCGCGCGCATTCTCGCCAAGTCGCTGAATTGCGAGACGGCTGGCGTGAGTTCCAATCCCTGCGGGGTGTGCGCGGCGTGCCGCGAGATCGATGAGGGTCGCTTCGTCGATCTTATCGAGGTCGATGCTGCCTCGCGAACCAAAGTCGATGATACCCGCGATTTGCTCGACAACGTGCAGTACTCGCCGAGCCGGGGCCGCTACAAGGTGTACCTCATCGACGAAGTACACATGCTCTCGAATCATTCCTTCAATGCCTTGCTCAAGACGTTGGAAGAGCCGCCGCCGCACGTCAAATTCCTGCTGGCGACTACCGACCCGCAAAAGCTGCCGGTCACCGTGCTGTCGCGCTGTCTGCAATTCAGTCTCAAGCGCTTGCCGGCCTCGCTCATCGGCGATCGTTTGAAGTTCATCGCGGCTGCGGAAAACCTGCAATTCGATCCGGCGGCCGCGGCGCTGTTGGCGCGCGCGGCCGAGGGCAGCATGCGCGATGCCTTGAGCCTGATGGATCAACTGATCGCATTCGGCGGCGGCACACTGAACGAAGTCAATACGCGCGCCATGTTGGGCACCATCGATCGCGGCCACGTCGGCCGGCTGATCGATGCCCTGGCGCGCTCGGACGGGCCGGGGCTGTTGGCCGAGGTCAAAGACCTGGACCGCGACGCGCCGGACTATGACCGGGCATTGGTCGAATTGGCTGCGTTCCTGCAGCGCGTGGCGATCGTGCAAATCGTGCCCGAGGCCGCGCAACAAGATGAGGAATTCGACGAAGCTTCGCTGACGCGTCTCGCCGCGGCGATCTCTGCGGAGGATGTACAACTTTATTACCAGATCGCCTTGGGCGGGCGCCGCGATCTGAGCCTTGCGCCGGAGCCGCGCTTGGGGTTCGAAATGACGTTGCTGCGCATGCTGGCGTTTCGTCCCGATGCAGTCGCGGCCCAGGAAGGGGCGAAGACCCGTGAACCGGCCGCGTCTGCGGCTGCCGCCGCTATGTCACAGGGGCGCGCCGCGGCGCCTGAAGCACCCAATGTCAGGCTGACCAGCATTGACGCCGGCAATTGGCCTACGGTCGTCGAGGCGGCGAACTTGAGTGGCATGCTGCGCCAATTCGCATTGAACTGCGTGCCGGCAAAATTCGAGCACGACGTCGTGACGCTGAGGATCGACCAGTCAACTGCAGATCGACGTACGCGCCCGATCGAAGAGAAGTTGATGCAAGGACTGTCGAAGTATCTCGGCCGCGACATTCGCATCGTATTTGAAACGACGCAGGCGGCGCTGGCCACGCCGGCGCGGCAGCGTGCGCTCGAGGAGCAGGACAGGGTGGCTCGCGCCGCGACGGCGTTCGAGTCGGATCCCGCGGTCAAGGGCCTGCGCGAGCGCTTCGGCGCCGATGTGGATACGGCTTCCGTGAAACCCGCGACCCAATGAGGAAATCATCATGATGAAGGGCGGATTGGGAAATCTGATGCGCCAGGCGCAGCAGATGCAGGAAACCATGAAGAAGGCGCAGGCCGAAATGGTCGACCTGGAAGTGACGGGCGAGTCAGGCGCCGGCATGGTCAAGGTGACCTTGAACGGCAATCATGAGGCAAAAAAAGTCGCTATCGAGCCGAAACTGCTCGGCGAGGACATCGCACTGCTGGAAGATCTGCTGGTGGCGGCCATCAACGACGCAGCGCGCAGAATCGCTGCGCGCAGTCAGGAAAAATATTCCGGACTGATGTCGGGACTCAATCTTCCGCCGGGCATGAAACTGCCGTTTTAATCGGCGCTCCGATGAAGTACACCCCCACTCTCGCGCGTCTGATCGATTCGCTGCGCTGTCTCCCCGGCGTCGGGCCAAAGTCGGCGCAACGGATGGCGTTCTACCTGCTGGAGCGTGATCGCGACGGCGGCAAGGCATTGAGCCGGGCGTTGGCGGAAGCGCTGGACAATGTCGGCCACTGCAAGCGCTGCCGCATGTTGACGGAGAGCGAATTCTGCACTATTTGCGCATCGAATCAGCGCGATGTGGCGCAGCTGTGCGTGGTTGAGTCGCCGGCCGATGTGGTGGCCATCGAACAGTCGGGCGGCTTTCGCGGCCGCTATTTCGTGCTGATGGGGCATTTGTCGCCGCTCGACGGAGTGGGGCCTGCCGAGCTCGGATTGGACGACTTCGAACGCCTGCTGGGCGATGGTGAAATTCGTGAAGTAATTCTCGCGACCAACCCAACCGCCGAAGGCGAGGCAACGGCGCACTACCTGGGTGAGCTCGCGCTGCGCTTGGGATTGAAGGCCTCGCGCATTGCCCATGGCGTGCCGGTCGGCGGGGAGTTGGAATACGTCGATGGCGGCACACTGGCGCACGCGCTCGCGGGCCGCACCAACGTAACTTAGGACGCCAGCTTCTCGTACAGGCGAAACAGCCGGCGATAGCTCTCGTAACGGCGTGGCGCGATCAGCTGAGAAAGCACGGCGGTGCGCACGGCGCATCCGGGTTCCTCCATATGGCGGCAATCCTTGAAACGGCAGTTGACGCTGAGTCGATGGATTTCAACGAAACCCCGCTCTGCGGCGCGCACCAAATGCGCGGGAGGCGCAAAATCGCGAACTCCGGGCGCATCGACAATCGCGGAATTGGCACCGAGCTGGTACCAGCGTGCAGTGGTGGTTGTGTGCCGGCCCTCGGCATCGCGGGTCAATTCGTCGGTCTGCGCCGCCGCGTCCGGCACCAGCGCATTGACCAGCGAGGATTTGCCGACACCGGACTGTCCGACCAGGAGCGTCACGCCGCCCTCGAGGATTTGCGCGAGTTCGGGCATCCCCGCGCCCGAGTGTGCGGCTGCTTCCACGCAGGGCAAATTCAATCCGCGATACGTATTGATCTCCGACCGCATGGCCTGCGTTCCCAAGTCCAGCTTGTTGACGATGAGCAAGCCGTCCAGATCCTTCAAGACGGCACCCGCCCAGTAGCGATCCACCAAGAACCAGTCGGGCGCCGGCTCGGCAGCCACCACGACGGCAAGCCGATCGATGTTTGCCGCCACAGGCTCGGGGCGGCCGCGCGCATCGATTCTCTCGATCAGATTGCGGCGCGGCTCGATGGACATAATCGAGGGTCCGTCGGCGGATGGCGGATACGACCAAGTCACGCGATCGCCGCAGACGATACGCTGCTTACGTCCCGTCAACGCACAGCGCAAGGTCATGCCGTTCGCCTGCACCAGGACGCCGCGGCCATAACTTGCAAGCACGGTTCCCGTACCGCCGATGCCGCTTTGCGCGTCTCCGTGCTCTGCTACCATGCGGTTTTTAACTTATCCGCTGCCGGTTGAATCATCATGAAGTGTCCCGAAAATCTCATTTGGATAGACCTGGAAATGACCGGCCTGATGCCGGACTGCGATCTCATCCTGGAGATCGCGACGATCGTAACCGACAAACACCTCCATGTGCTGGCCGAAGGACCGGTGTTCGCGGTGCATCAAAGCGAGGGCGTGCTGGCGGCAATGGACGATTGGAATCGAAATCAGCACGGGCGCTCCGGATTGAGTGCGCGTGTTTTGGCGAGCGCCATCGATGCCGCTGCCGCGGAACGAGAGACGCTGCGTTTTCTGGAGACCTGGGTGGAACCGGGAAAGTCGCCGATGTGCGGCAATAGCATTTGCCAGGACCGGCGTTTTCTGGCGCGCCACATGCCGGCTCTGGAGCGGTTTTTTCACTATCGCAATCTCGATGTGAGCACGCTCAAAGAACTGGCGCAGCGCTGGGCGCCGCAGCTGACCGAGGGATTGCGCAAGGCCTCGAGCCATCTAGCGATGGACGATGTGCGCGACTCGATCCGCGAACTCGAATACTACCGCGAGCATCTTTTGCGCATTTAGAACCTACTTGACGGCGTCGCCCGCCAGGAACATCCAGGTTTCGACCACGGTGTCCGGATTCAACGACAGGCTGTCGATACCTTGTTCCACCAGCCACCTCGCCAGCTCCGGATGGTCCGAAGGTCCCTGCCCGCAGATGCCGACATACTTTCCCTGGCTCTTACATGCCTTGATCGCCATGGACATCAGGGCTTTGACCGCGTCGTCGCGTTCGTCGAAGGATTTAGCCACCACACTCGAATCTCGGTCCAGGCCAAGGGCGAGCTGGGTCATGTCGTTCGAGCCGATGGACATGCCGTCGAAGTACTCGAGATATTGTTCGGCGAGCAGTGCATTGGTCGGCAGCTCGCACATCATGATGTGTTTCAGGCCGTTGTCGCCGCGCTTCAGGCCGTTGTCGGCGAGCAGCTGGGTGACGGCCTTGGCCTCGCTCAACGTGCGGACGAACGGCACCATGACCTGCACATTGGTCAGGCCCATCTCGTCGCGGACCCGCTTCAGCGCGCGGCACTCGAGTTCGAAACAGGGCCTGAACTCCTTGTCGATGTAGCGCGATGCACCGCGAAAGCCAAGCATCGGGTTCTCTTCGTGCGGCTCGTAGTTCTTGCCGCCGATCAAGTTCGCATATTCGTTCGACTTGAAGTCCGACAGGCGCACGATGACCGGTTCGGGCGCAAACGCCGCGGCAATTTGCGCGATGCCCTCGGAGAGCTTGTCGACGTAAAAGTTCACCGGCCCGTCGTAGCCTGCGATCTGCTTGCCGATGGTGTCCTTGAGCTCAGCGCTCTGCTTGTCGAACTCCAGGAGCGCGCGCGGGTGCACGCCGATCATGCGGTTGATGATGAACTCTAGGCGCGCCAGGCCCACGCCACTGTGCGGCATCCCGGCGAAATCGAACGCGCGGTCGGGATTGCCGACATTCATGGTGATCTTCACGGGAATCGGCGGCATAGAATCCATCTCGATGCTGCGTTGATCGAATTCCAACATGCCCTCGTAGACGTAGCCCGTGTCGCCCTCGGCGCAGGATACCGTGACCGCTTGATCTTCCTTGATTGCCGTGGTGGCCGTGCCGCAGCCGACGACCGCCGGGATGCCGAGCTCGCGGGCAATGATGGCAGCGTGGCAGGTACGGCCACCGCGATTGGTGATGATCGCAGCCGCGCGCTTCATGACGGGCTCCCAATCTGGATCCGTCATATCCGCCACCAGCACATCGCCGGCCCTGACCTTGGACATTTCCTTAACGTCCTTGATGATGCGTGCGCGGCCCGCGCCGATGCGCTGGCCGATGCTGCGTCCGGTGATCAGAGTCTTCGAGCGCGCCTTCAGCGTGTATCTCAAAATGGTGCGGCCGGCGCGGCTCTGCACGGTCTCAGGTCGCGCCTGCAGAATGTACAGTTTGCCGGTGGCGCCATCTTTGCCCCATTCGATGTCCATCGGCGTGCCGTAGTGTTCCTCGATGATGAGCGCCTGCTTCGCCAGATTCACGATATCCGTTTCGTCCAGCGAGAAACGGTTCCGATCCGCGGGCGCGACCTCGACGGTGCGAACCCGGTCCTTCGAATGCGGATCGCCGTAGATCATCTTGATGGCTTTGCTGCCGAGATTCTTGCGCAGTATCGAGCGGCGACCGGCGCGCAAGGCCGGCTTGTAGACGTAGAATTCGTCCGGGTTGACCGCGCCCTGCACCACCGTTTCACCCAAGCCGTAGGCGGCGGTGATGAACACCACGTCGCGAAACCCCGAGTCCGTATCGAGGGTGAACATGACTCCGGCGGCGCCCAAGTCGCTGCGCACCATGTACTGCACACCCACCGACAGCGCTACCGCGCTGTGATCGAACTTGTTGTGCACGCGATAAGAGATGGCTCGGTCGTTGAACAGCGAGGCATACACCTCGTGCACGCAGGTCATCAAATGTTCCTCGCCGCGTACGTTCAGGAACGTCTCCTGCTGGCCGGCAAAGGAGGCGTCAGGCAGATCTTCCGCAGTCGCGGAGGAACGCACCGCGACTGCGAGCTCGCCGCCGCTTGCCTTGCCCATTTTGCGCCAGGAGTCCAGAATCTCCTCCTGCAGGCGCTTCGGAAAGGGTGTCGCAAGCATCCAACCGCGGATTTGTGCGCCGAGGACCGCCAGACGTTCCACATCATCGACATCGAGCGTCGCAAGAACGCCGCGGATGCGCTCATCGAGGCCGCCTTGCGCCAGGAAATCCCGATACGCATGCGATGTCGTTGCAAACCCGCCGGGCACCGACACGCCGAGATTCGCCAGCCCGGAGATCATTTCGCCGAGGGAAGCGTTCTTCCCGCCCACCAGTTCGATGTCCTTATTCTTCAACTGCTCGAACGGAATAATGTAGGGCTTCATAGGGCACTGCTTGTGGGACGTTGGGTTAAGTGGAACACTTTGCCGGCGGCGATGCACCGACACCTGAGGCTACCGTGATAAAACGAACCGTGTTTTTTGTTTCCGATCAAACGGGTATTACTGCAGAAACGATGGGTCACAGCCTAATGACGCAGTTCGATGGCATCGAATTTCGTCAGGTGACTGTGCCATTTATCGCCACGGTTGACAAGGCGATTGAGGCGGTTCGCAAGATTGATTTGGTGGGCGCTCAGGAAGGTGTGAGGCCCATCATATTTAGCACCCTGGTGCAGGAGGACGTGCGCAATGTGGTTCGCGGCAGCAGCGGATTTTTTTTGGATTTCTTCGATCCGTTCCTGGCGCCGCTCGAAAGTGAACTGAAGACGCAATCCACGCATGTCGCGAGCAGGACTCATCGCATGGCCGATACGCATGCCTATGCCACGCGTATCGATGCGACGAACTTCGCGTTGGCCAACGACGACGGCTCGGTGGTGCGCGACTACGAGCGCGCCGACGTGATCCTGGTGGGCGTCTCGCGCTCGGGGAAAACGCCGACTTGTCTGTATTTGGCGATGCAATACGGCATATTCGCGGCGAATTATCCTTTGACCGAGGATGATCTGGAGTCGCGAAAGCTGCCGCCGCCGCTGGAGGCTCATTTGCGGAAATTATTCGGCCTGACGATAAAGCCGGATCGATTGCAACAAATTCGCAACGAGCGCCGGCCCGATAGCCGTTACTCATCGGCGTCCCAGGTGGCCTTCGAAGTCAGAGCGGCGGAATCGCTGTTCGAACGGCATGCCATTCCGATGCTGGACGCCACTGAAGTATCCATTGAAGAAATATCCAGCAGAATTCTCGACCGTACCGGCATCGAGCGCCGCCTGCGGCCCTGACATCCCGCATGTGCATGCTATAGTCCGACGCATGTTAGCGGATCAATGGTGCCCGACAAGCTGGCGGGCCGGGCCTGGCAGCTTCGTCAGCTTGATGACGCTGTACGAGAGTAATTTCGTGCGCTTGGGCTGGCTCGTCGATGACCTTCGCAGGGTAAAAATGCGAAGCGTGTCGCAAGTCGCTTCGGACTGTGATCTTTATCTCACCCCGTTGGAGTTGAGCCGCTACACCAGCGTGTTTCGCCTCACATATGAGTTCGAATGCGGTGAGCAGCAGGTCCGCGACCCCGACTTGGAGGTGTGCGTGTATCACGATGCGAGGCTCGCCGAAGTACGCAGCTTCCGCGGCTT
>JAYTXS010000463.1:0-4767 GCA_043742845.1 Gammaproteobacteria bacterium | reverse complement strand
CCTGGATCGGCGCCGCGCGGTCATGTCGCTGCCCGCTGATGCCTCGCTGCCGTTTCAATACGAGGCGACCCAGTCGGTCGAGATCGCCGACGATCGCGTCACAATCAAGTTATCTGCGCGAAATGTCGGAGAAGATCGGATTCCAATGGGACTCGGACTTCATCCCTACTTTGCCAATCGATCAGCGGCTGTCATAGCGACCCATGTCCCGAACCAATGGGAATGGGATTCTGAGATGATGCCTGTAAGACAATCATCCAACCCACGAGGCGCCCGATTAGCGCACGGCGCGTCCGTCTCGGAGATGCCCATCGCGAGCGAATTCGAGGGATGGAGCGGGTGCGCCGCGATTGATTGGCCGCAGTTGCATCTGCGGGTGCGCTTGGTCACAACGCCGGCCCTCCGGCACGCCGTGATGTGGGTGCCGACGGGACAAGACTTCTTCTGCTTCGAGCCGGTTTCGCACGCGACCGACGCCTTTAACCGACTCGCGGATGGGGTGCATGGCATGGAAGTGTTGGCCCCAAACGGGGTCGTCAAGCAGCAATTCGACCTGGTGGTCGATCACGATGTCAAGTCCCCAGCATGACGAGCGCCGCGGCAACGTTGCGGGTCGATTGCCGCAACCAATTGGGCGAGGCGCCGCTGTGGTGCGAAGCCACGCAAACGCTGTACTGGATCGATGTGCTGAAGCCCGGCCGCGTATTCCATTGGCAACTGGCGGATGACTGCTTGGACTTCTGGCAATTCGATCACTTGGTGACCGGCGTCAATCTCGCCGCGGGCGGCCGGCTCTTGGTGCACGGAAAAGACCAGATCCTCATCTTCGATCCCAAGACGACCACGCAGCATCCCGTGTTCATGCTCTCGGAAGCGGACGCCGGGAAGCGCTTCAACGATGGCCGTTGCGACCGGTCTGGAAGGCTCTGGGTCGGCACGATGCCGAACAACATCAGCGAGGACGGTGGCGCCCGCGATATCAGCGAGAGGAGCGGTCAGATCTTGATGATAACGCCGGCCTCCTCGCAACTCTTCAACGCTGGGCTCGGATGCCCCAATGCGATCTGCTGGAGCCCCGACGAGTCGACTTTCTATGTGGCGGATTCGTGCGATGGCTGGCTGTACGCTTATCAGTTTGACGGCGCCCTCGGCATCATTTCGGAGCAACGTCGATTTTCGTATTTGGACGGCTTGGGCATTCCCGACGGCGCGGCGGTTGATCGTGAGGGATTCCTGTGGAATGCCCGATGGGGAGCGGGTGCCGTCGCCCGCATCGCCCCGGATGGCTCGCTCGATCGGCTCGTTAAGCTGCCCGTCTCTCAACCCACCTCGTGCTGTTTCGGGGCCGAGGATGGCTGCACATTGTTCATTACCAGCGCCCGCTTTTCGCTCGATGCGGCGGCGCTGCGAGCCGAGCCGCTCGCGGGCGGAATCTTTTCCATACCGGTCGAGGTCCCCGGCCTCCAGAGCACACAGTTTTCTTTTCCTTAAAGGCATGCACATGAAGATCACCGCGATAAAATCCCTCGTCTGCAATGCGCGGATGCGAAACTGGGTGTTCGTCAAAGTAGAGACGGACCAAGCGGGGTTATTTGGCTGGGGTGAAGCCACTCTTGAGTGGCACACGCGCGCGGTCGTCGGGGCATTGGAGGACATCGCTGCGCTCGTTGTGGGCGAGGATCCGAGGCGCATCGAGCATTTGTGGCAAATGATGTTCAGGCAGCATTTCTGGCACAGCTCGGGCATCGTGCGCGCCACCGCCATGTCAGGCATCGATATCGCCTTATGGGACATAGCCGGGAAACTGCTCGGTGTTCCCTGCCATCGCCTTTGGGGCGGGCGTGTCCGAGATTATATTCGCCTGTATTGCCATCTCGGAGGCGGGCGCATGGAGGATTTCTACGAGACTCCGGTGGCGAATGCAGACCGGTTCGCAGACCTCGCGCGCGAGGCAGTGAGCAACGGCTATTCGGCATTCAAGTCCATGGCGGTGCCGCCGACCGGCGCACTTGAAGGAATTGGTCCGGTGGCCGCCGCAGAACAAGCCGTAGCACGCATGCGGGAGGCGGTCGGCCCGCACATCGATATCATGGTTGATTGCCATGCCCGGCCCAGTCCTGCCATGGGTCTTCAGTTTGCGAAGGCGCTCGAGCCCTACGCGCTTTATTTTTTGGAAGAGCCTTGTTGGCCCGAAATGGTGCGCGAACTCGCCCATATCAACGCGTCGGTGAGCACACCGATTGCCACCGGGGAACGCCTGACCCATCTCACGCAATTCCGAGACCTTTTTGCCGCCCGCGGGTGTGAGGTCGCACAGCCCGATATCACGCACTGCGGCGGTTTGTCCGCGGCGCGCAAGATCGCAGCGCTCGCGGAGGCGCATCGAATTGCGCTGGCTCCGCACAACCCGCAGGGTCCCATCAGCACCGCAGCATCTTTCGAATTTGGGTTTTCGCAGCCGGATTACGTCATCTGCGAGACAGTGAGCGAAGACGTCGAATGGCGCCAGGACGTCGTCCTCGACTCCCATGCCCTCGACAAGAAGAGCCGGACCGTCACGGCCTCGGATCAGCCGGGTCTCGGGGTCACCATCGACGAAGCCGCCATACGGGCCCATCCTTTTCAGCAGGAGTTGCCGCAGCAAGTCTTCTATGCGGACGGCTCGGTCGGCGATTGGTAGACGCGGCAATGAGCGATAGGGCCATACCCGGCGGTCAGAGGAGCGAAGCTTTCGAGGGGATCGTGGGTGAATGGCAACCGGCTGCGGAAGTTTCCCCGCGAGACTATGCAATCGATCCATCGCGCTACCCGTCCGAGGGCCTTTGGGCATTCTGCCGCTTCGATCATCCGGACGTGCCGGCATTGCGGCTGGGGTTTCAGCGGGGCGGTTTCAATGGAGGTCCCGAGGCGCGCACGCCAAGCCCGGATTATCTGCAACTGCATCTTGAATTGATGACACGCGAGGGCGCGTTGTTGTGGCTCCCTTCGGGCGTGTACCCTGCGCGCGATGTGCGCTGCGATACCGGCTCAATGAGGATGGATTTGCATCGCGACGGTCGAACCATCTTCACGTTTCGCGGTTGGCCCCACGTTGAATGCAATTTTTCTTCTGAAGAAGGCGATTTGCAGGCCAATCTGCGTTTTGAAGTGACGGGCGTGGTTGTGCTGCCGGATTGCGAACTTCCGCATTGCCTGTTCGCCATGTGGGAGTCCATGGGAGCCGCCCACGGTTCAGTTCGCTACCGCGACCGATACTACGAAGTCAGGGGAAAGGTTTTTTTGGACCATACCAGAGTGATCGCGTGGCCGCATTCGCATCCTTTTCGAAAATCCTACGTGTACTTCACTCTGTACTTCGACGACGGGTGCGGATTGTTCGGCTATCATTCGGTGGATATCAACGGGCGGTTGATCGAAAACTATTGCTTTGCCGTCTATTTGGACGACCGGGGAACGGCGCAGTATCTTCGGCGCTCGATCCTGTCAGATATCGCACTCGACTCGGACGGGATTGCAAAGAGTTGGTTCATCACCTGGCAAACGGAGAATTTGTCCTTGTGTGGGACTGTCATGGTGCAGGACATGCCGATCAAAAGAAGTTGGGGATCGGCAGATGCGCCGCAGACGAGGCGTTCTTATAGCATCATCCCGCTCGTGCTGCATGGCGTCGTTGAAGCGACAACTGCAAGCAATCGAAAGTTCTTGGTCGCCCGGGGGCTCGGGGAGTATTTCGATGCCGATCTCTGGCCGGCCGACATGGCTGCAAGCTCTGTGCATTCACTGTAGGTGCGTAAAATCCCTTTGGCCAGCATCGCCCACGCGGGTCGCGATTGGCTGCGACAGGCCGCCGCGCCTGAGATGCTGACGGTACTGCCGCTCAACGCAGACGTAGTCATAGCCTTGACGACTTGCCGGAGAGTTTTTTCGGCGACCCGCGGACCGCATGATCGTGGCGACCGCACGCGCCAACGGCTTTCCCCTGGCGACGCACGACAAGGCTATTCGAAAACCACGCCTCGTCAAAATCTGGACACCACCAGACTCGCCTCACCGGACGTGAGAACTGGAACTTGGAAGTTGGTACTCAGGCGCCGCACCGCCGGCTGACGATTTCGGAGCAGAGATCGCGACACTCGAAAGAGTCCATGAGGACGCGGGAATTTTGTGTCATTCAGTTGTGCTTTGTCGTGAAAACCAACAGAAACGGGGCAGCCCCAGTGCCACATGCGTCCATCTATCGACCGGACGCATTGGGGCCTAAGCGTGATTCAATTCAGGGACATTTCTGGCTCCCAGCGCGCTCATATCGGGGTCACCATGTTTACCTCTGCAACTTTTGTTTTGGAGGGAATGTTTCCAGCAGGCCAAAGCACTCTCTGCTGACTTGCGCAAGTGATCGAATCCTCGCGGGACTTTTGCGGGACCCAGCGATGCTTCGTTATGCTCAGTCGTGACAAGCGCAACGGTCGGCGCGAGGTTCGATACAGCTGAGCCGGACACAGTCCCTGCAAGGCCTGGTGGGGCCGCTCCCGGTTGTAATACTCGATGAAGTGATCAAATATGGCTTGCTGCTGGTGCAGGTTTTTGGCGGCCCGCTTAGTGGCCTCTTTTTTGAGTGCCAGATGGATAGCAGTAGCGTTTATCGGCAAGCATGAACTCGCCCTTGTAATCGGCGCACCAGAGATCGTTAGGATCCACTGCGTGGGAGAGCGGCGCGCCCTGAGCTTTATAGCGGGGACGGCCGCCGTTGCTGACTAGACCACGGCG
>JAYTXS010000462.1:0-4603 GCA_043742845.1 Gammaproteobacteria bacterium | reverse complement strand
TGACGCCTGGCGACGGCGGCGTGGCAATTGTGGTCCGCGACCGCGGACCCGGAGTTCCTGCTGCCGACCTCACCCGCATATTCGAGCCTTTTTATAGGGTTGCGGAATCGCGCGACCGCGACAGCGGCGGGGAAGGCATCGGTCTCGCCATCACCGCTCAAGTCATGAAGACTCAGGGAGGCTCGGCCATGGCGCACAATATTCAAAGCGGGGGATTAGAAGTGCAGCTATTCTTCGCGGCATGAGCCTGTACCAAGAAGCCTGCAAATACATCCCGGGCGGCGTCAATTCGCCGGTGCGCGCCTTTCGCAGCGTCGGCGGCGAGCCGATTTTCTTCAAGAAGGCCGCCGGCGCCTATGCCACGGCCGCGGATGGGCAGCGTTTCATCGATTACGTCGGCTCCTGGGGCCCGATGATTCTGGGCCACGCGCATCCGCAAGTGATCAAGGCCGTGCAGGAAGTCGCGGCCGACGGACTGTCCTTCGGCGCTCCGACCGAACTCGAAACTCGGCTCGCACGCCGCGTCATCGAACTCATGCCCGCCATTGAATTGGTGCGCTTTGTGAGTTCGGGCACGGAAGCGACCATGAGTGCAATTCGTCTGGCGCGCGGCTTTACCGGGCGCGATGTCATCGTCAAATTCGAAGGCTGTTATCACGGGCATTCTGATTCCTTACTGATCAAGGCCGGGTCCGGCGCACTGACCCTGGGCGTTCCCACGTCCCCCGGCGTGCCGAAGGCACTTGCCGATTTCACCGTCACGTTGAATTTCAATGATCCCGCGCAAGTACGCGAAGCGTTCGGCCAGATCGGCGACAAAATAGCCTGCGTGATCGTCGAACCCGTGGCCGGCAATATGAATTGCGTGCCGCCTGCCCGCGAATTCCTCGAGACCCTGCGCAGTGAATGCGATCTTAGCGGCGCGCTGCTAATTTTCGACGAAGTGATGACCGGTTTTCGCGTGGCCTTGGGAGGCGCGCAGGCACTGTATGGCGTGCGTCCGGATCTTACGACTCTCGGCAAGATCATCGGCGGCGGCATGCCGGTAGGCGCCTTCGGCGGACGACGCGACATCATGGAACGGCTGGCGCCGTTGGGCCCCATTTATCAAGCAGGCACCTTGTCGGGCAATCCCGTGGCGATGACGGCCGGTCTCACCACCCTGGAATTGCTGTCGGCGCCCGGATTTCACCAAAGGCTCAAGGACTCCACGGATATGCTGGTGCAGCGCCTGGCCGCCGCCGCCGCAAGTGCCGGCATCCCGCTCGCGACCAACCACGTTTGCGGCATGTTCGGGTTTTTCTTTACATCAGAACGCAGCATCGACCGCTACTCCAAGGTCATGGCCTGTGACGTCGAGCGATTCAAGCGCTTCTTCCACGGAATGCTGGCCGAGGGCGTGTACTTCGCTCCGTCCGCCTTCGAAGCGGGCTTCATGTCGGCAGCCCATACCCCGGCCGACATCGACGCCACTATTGCGGCGGCGGCTCGCGTCTTCACGGGCTTGAACGCTTAAGCCGATGCGCGCCTTCGCCTGGTTCGCAGCGGTGATCGTTGTCGCCGGGCTGATCGCCGCGGCGATCGCCTTTCCCGCCTACGAGCTAACCCAAAGTTTTGCCGCCTGGGCCTTTCACCGCGTTGCGAGCCGGATCGCCATGCTCGTGCTCATCGGGCTGCTGTTGTGGCTTTGCCGGCACCTCAATCTAAAGACCAAGCGAGATTTTGGATACGGTGTTCCCTGGCGCCGATTTCTGCGGGTGTCGCTGCTCTGGGGAGTCATCGGAATAATCACCGCCGGCGCGGGTGCCGCCTTCCTACTGGCCACCCATCTGCGTATCGGGACCGTGCAGTTCACTGCTTCGCCCTTGAGTTTCGCGCATATTTTCCTGGTAGGCGTTGGTTCCGGCATCGCGGTGGCGCTGCTCGAGGAAACTGTGTTTCGAGGCATCATGCACACAGCCATCGAGCGCGAATCCGGCCCGTGGATGGCCGCGCTCCTAACCGCGCCGCTGTTTGCGATTCTGCATTTTTTCGCCAAGGTGCACATCGAGGCCGCCGACTTAGGTTGGGGAAGTGGCTTCGAACTTCTGCAGCGTTCATTCGCACCCTTGAGCCACCCCGCCATGGTGTTCGACTCCTTCCTCTCGTGGCTGGCGGTGGGATTGATGTTGAGTTTGACTCGCGCGCTGACCGGCAATATCGCCGTGGCGATAGGCCTGCACGCCGGCTGGGTCGTGGTGCTGCGCATGCTGCAGCAAAGTACGACGGGTGACGGTTCCAGCGCGTACTCCGCGTGGGTGGGACAATTCGACGGGCTACTGGGCTACTGGATGCTGCCTTGGAGCATTGCCATCGCCGCGGCGCTTTGGCTGCAGCGCGCTTCCTGGGTGAGCTATGCCAGCGGACTCAAGAAATCCAGTCTCTGAATCGGGTCATCGAGTTCCAGGCAGGATTGCTTGTCGGCCGGCGGAATTGGCAGAATTTCCGCGAGGCGATGCCCGACCCAGGCGGCATCGTCCAGCTTCATCTCCATGTCCGTGTACACCTCGCCCAGCTGCGGCAGTACGTTCTTCAGGAGTGCCGGCAGGCGTGCATGACGCGTGGGCACCGCCATTTCCGCTTCGGGCGGCAGAATATCGACTTCAGCGAGATTGAGCCCATCCGCTTGGCGGCTGCGGCTGCGAATGCGAAATCGCTGCCCGCCCACGCACGACAGCCCGAGCAGGCCGTCCGCCAACTGATGAAAGTCCATGATCCTGGCTACCGTCCCAACGTCGAACGTCTCGGCCGGTCCCACTTCGCTGCCTTCGCGGATCAATACCACGCCAAAGCTGCTCGACTCACGCATACAGCGGCGCACCATATCGACATAGCGTGTTTCGAATATTCGCAGCGGCAGCGGGCCATTCGGGAACAGCACAATATTCAGCGGAAAAAGCGCAATCGAATTCACTTCCGTGCCCACATCATTTCCGCGTCCGCAACGCGCTCAGCAGTTTCTCGTGCAATCCGCCGAACCCTCCGTTGCTCATCACCAGCACCTGATCGCCGGCGCGGGTGTCCTCGACCAATCCCTTGACCAAATCATCGACGCTGCCGGCGAACACTGCGCGCGCCCCCAATTTGGCGACGGCCTGCGGTAAATCCCAGCCGAGGTCCGGCGAGCTCAAGAACCAGATCCGATCTGCAGCCTCGAGTGCCGCTGCCAACTGCTCGCGATGCACTCCGAGCTTCATGGTGTTGGAGCGCGGCTCCAAGACCGCAATGATGCGCGCGCCTTTCACCCGCTCCCGCAAGCCACGCAATGTCGTTTCGATGGCCGTGGGGTGGTGCGCGAAGTCGTCATAGACGGTGACTTCGTTCACCACGCCGCGAATTTCCATGCGACGCTTCACGCCGCGAAACGCACTTAAGGACTGCGCTGCGCGCGCGGGCGCAACTCCAGCGTGCCGCGCCGCCGCGATCGCTGCCAGCGCGTTCATGACATTGTGCTCGCCGAGCAACGGCCAGTTCACTTCGGCAACCACCTTACCCTGCAGCAGCACGGCGAACTGCGTCGCCGCAGATCCGGCTGCGACTTGCGCGGACCAGTCACTCCCCTTGCCGAATGTTTCGCGCGGCGTCCAGCAGCCCATTTTCAACGTCGTTTCCAGTTCGGCGTCCTCGCCGTTGACGATGACGCGTCCGGCGCCCGGCACGCTGCGCAGCAGTTGATTAAACTGGCGGCGGATCGAGGCCACGTCAGGATAGATATCGGCGTGATCATATTCCAAATTATTCAAAATCGCGGTGCGCGGCCGGTAGTGCACGAATTTTGCGCGCTTGTCGAAGAATGCAGTGTCGTATTCGTCCGCCTCAATGACGAAAAACTTGCCATTCCCTAAGCGCGCGGTGCAATCGAAATTGCTCGGTACTCCGCCGATCAGAAACCCGGGCGCCAGGCCCGCATCCTCGAGAATCCAGCACAGCATTGCCGTGGTGGTGGTCTTGCCGTGAGTGCCGGCCACGGCCAGCACATGCTTGTCATGTAGCACCTGTTCGGCCAGCCACTGCGGCCCCGAGGTATAGGCCAGACCGCGGTCAAGCATCGCTTCGACCACCGGGCTGCCGCGGCTCAAGGCATTGCCCACCACGATCATGTCTGGCCGCAAATCCAACTGCTCAGCGCCGTAGCCTTGAAAGAACTCGATGCCGAGCGCCTCGAGCTGAGTGCTCATCGGCGGATACACGTTGAGGTCAGCGCCGGTGACCCGAAAGCCCGCGCTCTGGGCAATCGCGGCAACTCCACCCATGAAGGTCCCGCCGATGCCCAAGATGTGTACGTGTATTGTCATGTATCCGGCAGCAATTGCTGCTCCAGCAGGATCGAGAGCACGAGATAGGCGACGCTCACCACCACACCCAGAGCGATCCCCGAGTCCAGGGCGGAGCGCCAGATATTGGTGCAGGCGAGCACGTACCAAATCAAACCGACCAGCATCAACACGCCCAGCGGCACCGACGCGAGACGCTCAGAACCGATGACCTGAATGAGCGAGCCTATGGGATACAGAACGAGTTCGGCGAGCACCCCCACTCCCAACAAAGCAGCGCCGGTCTGCAG
>JAYTXS010000461.1:0-3444 GCA_043742845.1 Gammaproteobacteria bacterium | reverse complement strand
GCGGCTACGCGTTAGCCATCATCCGCGATGCCGGTGCCGCACTCGCGCACGCGCATTCGCGCGGAGTCGTGCACGGCGACGTCAATCCGCAAAATATCTTCTTCACCAATGAAGGTGAATTGCGCGTGTTGGATTTCGGAGCCGCACATTCGATGCGGCGGACCGGCTGGAGCGCCGATGATGCTTCATCGCCGGGACCTCCCGTCGCCACTCTCGGTTACGCCAGCTGTCAGTTGCTCGAAGGCCAGCGTCCCGATGCGCGGGATGACGTTTTCGCCTTCGCCTGTGTCATCTATCTGTTGTTGTCGGGAAAGCATCCCTTCCCCGGATCCAGCGCCATCGAAGCGCGCGAGAAACGAATCCGTGCGCGCCGTCCCTCGGGCATTAGCGGCTCGCAATGGCGCGTGCTGCGCGAAGGCTTGAGATGGGATCGCGCCCGCCGTCCGTCGGATGTGCAGACCTGGCTGGATCGGCTCGGATTGCGCGGTGCGGCGCCGCACCTGCCTCTTCTACCGCACTTGATCACCAGCCCCCCGCCCCGAAGCAACAAGGCGTGGCTGTCGGCCGCCGTGATTCTGTGGCTTGCCTTACTGGCAGCCGGCGGCTACTGGGTCGCGACAAATTACGATTTATTGACTCGGACCGCCGCGCAATGGCACGTTCCCTGGTCAACCGAAGCTGCCGCTGGCGACGCAGCGAGCGCCCCCGCGACAGCACCCTCCTCGTCCACGGCAACCACGGCGTCCCCGGCAACCACGGCGTCCCCGGCGCCCTCGCCGTCCGCAGCACCCTCACCGTCCGCAGCACCCTCGCCGTCCGCAGCACCCTCGGCGACCGCTGCGACTACGACGCCCGCCGATCAGGCGACGGCATCCACGCCGGTCGCTGGGGCCGCAGTAGCAGCGACGACCGGCGGTGAGACGTCTGCGCCGCCTCATGCGGCCAGCGTTTGGCAGGCGCGCGTGGAATTGGCAGCGGATACAGTCGATGTACTCGCCACTGAAAGGTCGGCGCAAGTCGCCGTCCATCGCTCGGGTAGCCTGCGCGGGCCGGCAAGTTTTACCTGGTGGACCGAATCAGGTACCGCGAAACCCGGAGTCGATTTTGTCCCCGTCATGCCCCGCACCGGGGTCATTGATGACGGTAGCAACGGTGTCACCTTGGATATCGGTATCACCGAGATTTCTCGCCACCAGTCCAAGAGCTTCTATGTGGTGATCGACCAGGCAGAATCAGGTGCTGCGCTCGGCGCCCGCACCCTGACCATGGTCACGATACAACCTGCTGATTAGGCCAGAGGATGCGCCTCGTTCTGCGCGATGACGCTTTGAGATTATAATCAGTAGGCGCGCCAGAATTACGGCGACCAGAGGCCCGTGCACCTCCCGTTCCGGATAGCCCTCCTCGCGCTGCGTGTAGAGCTGGTCGAAATGGATGAGGTGGGAGTTGAACGTCATGGCAGAGTAGCCCATCAGCATGACCGGATCGGGCGTCACGGTCAGCGAACAGGGGTCGGCGGCAGCGGTCTTGACGCCGAATTCGTCCCTCCGCGCGGGTTGGGCGGGAGCAGGACCCTGCAGATAGACGATGTCGCGCTCCTCGCGCACGCACAAAGCACCGTTCTGAAAATACTGATATTCCGCGGTGACCACTTGGAAGTGGCCGCTCCTGCCCTGCTTGTCGCCGCGCCGCAAGGGGGGATCGCCCCACTCTTGATTCAGCACATGGCCGTCAGGCCCGATCGAAGCGCGCAGGGTTGTCGGCAGGAAATACAGCCAATGCCATAGCGGCGGCAAATCGATGGGACGGATTTGCCTACGCCGCAATTTGGCCGGTGCGCGCTCAGCAGGTCGAGCGTTTCGTTCACGTTTGAGCCGCGGCGGCGCCCAGCGCTGTTCACGACGGAGTCATCGCCTCCCGCCATGACGCGGCCGTGCAAGATCCGCGACTACCGAGCGCGTCAGGGCTCACCATCACGCAGACCGCCCGCGCGTTGGGTCTACACACCGATAGTTCCGCATCGAGGTTGCGGTAGCGACGCGAGCCTCCCCAGCTTGTCGCGGCTTTCCTATAGTAAGGAGCTTTTATGCTTGTGGTCGACGCGGAGCGGATATTCAGCGTGGTGCGTATGCCGGCACTGATCGAGGCACTTCGGTCGGCGTTTGCCCGCGGCTGCGACGCGCCGTTACGACAGATCGCCACGGTGCCTGGAGGCGATCGGGCGCGCGTGTTGCTGTCCATGCCGGCGTTTGACGCGGATGGCAGTGGCGTCACCAAGCTGGTCACGATCTTTCCGGACAATGCCGGGCGAGGCATGCCGACCGTGCACGCGACCATCGTGGTGTTTTCTGCCATTGGCGCTCCCATTGCCTTGCTGGACGGCACCAGCCTCACGCGGCTGCGTACCGCAGCGGCCTCCGCGCTCGCCTCCACCTACCTGTCGCGTGCTGACAGCTCGCGCCTGGTCATCGTGGGGACCGGCTCCCTCGCCCCCTACATGGCGCTGGCCCATTGCAGTGTGCGACCGATCCAGCGGGTCGAGGTCTGGGGAAGAAATGAGGTGCGTGCGCAGGCCACGACGCAGGCCGTCAAGAAGCTTCTCGATCGGGAGGTGGAAGTCATCGTGAGCACCTCCCTGCAGCGCTCCTTGCAGGACGCGCATATCGCCTCGTGCGCCACCAACAGCACCACGCCGGTCCTGCCGGACGACTGGGTCCAGCCCGGCATCTTCGTCGATCTGGTGGGAGCGTACTCCCACGACATGCGCGAGTCGGACGACGCGCTGGTGCGTCGGGCGCGCATCTTCGTCGACACCTTCGAGGGGGCCATGGCGGAGGCCGGAGACATCCTCGACCCCATCGCCCGGGGCGTGATCACACGCGACCGGGTGGAGGCGCAGCTGGAGGATCTTGTCAGCGGGCGCCACCCGGGGCGTCAATCGCCGGAGGATATTCTGCTGTTCAAGTCCGTCGGCGCCGCGATCGAGGACCTGGCGGCGGCGCGCCTGGTGATCAACTCGATCAATCTGACGGCCTGACCGACAGCCGTTCCGCCAGCCGATATGCAACGCCGTCCAACACGAGCACGTCGAGCCGTGCTCGATACGCTGCCGTCCGTACCATCGGGCGACCGGACTCCGCGATCTCGCGGACCAGCTGAGGCGACTCTGAACACAACATCGTCAGGAGCCACAGGGTGCGCCAGGTGTTCATGGTGGTCGCGACATTATTCGCGCGGTACCGAAACTGCGGATCGTTTTGCGGAGTGTAAGCCGGATCGTTTCCTGAGGCCGACCGCGTCTAATCGCGGCGTCGTAGCGGCATCACTGCATCCATGGCCAACGCGGGGGCCCCGCGGGAGCTTTCTCAGCGCCGCGCGTGCTTGTAGTATCGGCAGGCTCGATTCTGCATATTCAAACGAGAGAACACGCGCATGCGCAATATT
>JAYTXS010000460.1:0-4460 GCA_043742845.1 Gammaproteobacteria bacterium | reverse complement strand
TTGTACTACTCATAGGAATATCGTTGTCGGGTGGCTTTGGTTCATTTCATGCCTCCGGAATCGTTCTATCCACCGCCCACGCGACCGCGCTGACGTGCGGTTCTAAACTCAATCTTCCAACGATTTGCTCGAGTGCTGCGTCATTGCGCTTCGCCGCCAGCACTTGAGCGGTGATCGCAACGTTCGCGGTGTCGGCGATATCAGAGCTGTCGATGCGACGAAGGCCCAATCTTCCTTGAGATAAGGCGTGCAGCAAGAGTGAACGCAGGTGCGCCTCTTCGCTACTCTTACACGTCAGGGTGACCGAATAGCAGGTCTCGGCGTCAGGCAAGGAGATTGTTTGAGTGTTGATGAGCCGCACCAGTGGTCGGAGCAGCAGATTCGTGCCGGTCACAAAACCCGCCGCCACCAGACTCGGCGCCCAGAATCCGGCGCCTGCAAACGTGCCGACCATGGCGGAACACCAGAGCGTCGCAGCGGTATTCAAACCGTGCACGTTAATCCCTTCACGTAAGATCACGCCGGCGCCGAGGAAACCGATCCCCGTGACCACCTGCGCCGCCACCCGGGTTGGATCGCCTTGGCCCACCATGGCAGAGAACACAACGAAGCCGCAGGAACCCAACGCCACGAGTGCATTGGTGCGAAGGCCTGCCATCTTCTGATGCCACTGTCGCTCGAAACCAATGACCGAGCCCAAAAACAAGGCGAGGCTCAAGCGGCCGATCGAATCAATGATTTCGACGTGGGTGTTCATAGGCGCGGCTTGCCACAGCGATTGGCATGGATACGCTGAAGCACTCGATCAAGGCGGGTTAGCAAGCGCTTGCGTAGGGCGCCCCGAGGGATTGACTTCATGGCGAAGCCTTCCATGAAGGTTATTGTCTTGATGAGAAGATAGTCCTGCCAACGGAGCGGTGTCGGGTCACGGTGGGCCATCGCTGTTCCCTCTAATGTCCGGGCGTAACTAGCAAGACAATTCTCACCAGTACCAAGCCTGCCGCGATAACAAGATAGCCGCGCAGCACCACCAGCCAGGTTAGATCAAGCGTCGTCAGGCGTGCAGGCGGCAACTCGCGCAAGGGCGGCATGCGCCAAGTCAGCCGATCTGCGGCGGTAAAGCTCACTGCCTCCTGTGTTTTCGGTCCGCGGCGCGCATCGATGACGCGCGCCCCCAGGCTCAGCAGCACAGCAAGGACTGTGCCACCCACCAAAATAGCGAGAATATGGACGCCGGAAATCGCAGGGAACAACACCGAAGCGGTCAAAATGACGGATAGCATCACGAGAATGGCGATCACGATGCTCGTGAAAATATTGACCCCTCGAGTATTGGCCCAAGGTCCCAACACTGCCTTGTCGTTGCAGAGCAGGAGCAAAAAAACGGTCGCGCTGGGGAGCAGCACGCCGGCGAGCGTCTGCACTGCATTGGTCAGAAGTCCAAGCGGCGCCCCTGGCGTCAAGACAACCGCAGCGGAGATCACAATTAGCGCAATATACACGGCATAAAACCCTTTAGCGTCGCTCATCTTGCGATGCAGCGAGTGACGCAACGAGAGTACGTCACCGATGGCATAAGCGGTTGACAGGGACACGGCCGCTGCACCGATGATGCAGGCATCGATCAGAGCTACCGAAAAAAAGACGCCCGCAGTGCGCCCAATATGCAGCCCGATGCCGGTCGCGACCGCGCCGGCATCAGTAAAGTGTCCAAATTCCGGCGTGCCTTTAAAGGCCACTGCCGTAAAAGCCATCATCGCCACCGCACCCACGATAATGAGGCCGATGCCGAGCCACAGGTCAATGCGCGCGTAGGGAATAAAGCGCGGCGTAATGCGTTTGTCGATCACGTAGCTTTGCTGGAAGAATAGCTGCCAAGGGGCCACCGTGGTGCCGACGATGGCGATGATCAGCAACATGACATCGGCAACCGGCGCATTTACAGGGAATCGCGGCACAAAAAGGTCATGAGCGACCTGCGGCACGGGTGGGTGTGCCATCAAAAGCACCGGCACCAAGAGCAAACTGCCGAAGACTAGCACCAAGGCGAAGCGTTCGAACCGACGCAGATCTCCCGTGCTGACGGATGCCATAATGACGAGCGCCGAAATGCCAATACCCCACAGTTTAGGGACGCCGAGATAATCGAAAGCCAATGTAAGACCGATGAACTCGGTGACGATGGTGAGGCCGTTCAAGATAAAAAGATCGATGACGCTAAAAGCACCCCAAAACTTACCGAAGCGCTCGAGGATCAGACGTGCGTGTCCGACCCCGGTGACAGCTCCAAGCCTCAGCACCATATCTTGATTGACGTAGAGGACCGGAATGAGAAGAAGCAGCGTCCAAACCAAAGTGGTGCCGTAGTTTTGAGCCGCCTGCGTGTAGGTACCAAAGGCTCCGGCATCGTTGTCGCCGACCATCACGATGCCCCCGGGCCCCAAGATGCCAAGCAGCGTCCTCACGCGCGACCATCCGGTTCGAGGTCCCGTGTCATGCATGAAGATGGTGCCAAACCCTCCGCGGATATCTCCCACATGCTCGGAATCCAGTTGCGCACTGACTGCAGGTTCTTGAGAAAGTGCCTTTGGTCGAGGGGAAGCTGCGATGTTTTCTCTCAGTGTCATTGCTATTCCATAACTTTGATTAAAGCGGTTGCGCATAAGTCGAGCGCAGTGCCGGGGCGCTTAAAATGTGATCGCCAGCTCGAACCCTGTCACCCGTTCGAGCTGGATACGCGCCTTGGCAAGGTCTGACTGGGCTTGGTCGGCATCTTGTCGAATCTGATTGTCGGCGCGTTGCGCATCAATCAACTCGAGCAGTGAATTAGCTCCTCGCTGGTAGCCATAGCGGCGCGCCTCGAGGAGCTCATCCGCGCTCTTTAAGATCCCATTGTCAAAAGAGGCCACCCGTTTGCGCGCCGACTGATAGAGCGTGTACGCGGTGCGGATATCGACCTCCGCGTGCAACTCGGCTGAGGCCAACTGCACCTGCGACTGATGGGCAGCCGCAGTCGCTTTGGCGATGGCATATTGACCCCGGTCAAAGAGTGGTAGCGGTACGGCAAAACTTAAGGTCAATTGATGGTCGTTCGGGGTGGGGTCGATCGGGTGATTGGTGACCACGCCGGCGTTGAATGCGTAGCTGACTCCCACATCCACGTCCGGAATGCGCGAAGCCTTGGCCAGTTCCACACCGCTGTCGGCTGCATCGCGGCTGAAGCGCAACCCTATGAGATCGGGCCGCCGGGTGAGTGCTTCCTGAATCATATTCTCGATCTGGTAGTCCCGCACCGGTTGCCTCAACTCTCCGGATACAACAAATCCTGTCTGACCGCGATTCTTCCCGAGGAAGGTGGAGAGCGCGAAGCGGGCCGTCTCGGCATCGTCCTCCGCGCGCGACAGATCGTTCATGAACTCTTGTTGCTCCACCTGGGCTTCGAGCAAGTCGGGTCGGCTGATATCGCCCGCCTTGAAGCGGATTTGTTGTGCCGAGCTCAGCTTGTCTAAAAAGTTCGCTGCGGTGCGCAGCCGATCGACGATGCGCTGCGCGGCAAGGGCGTCGGCGTAGGCGGCGGCGGCATCGAGTTTGAGATTGCGCAAAAAGTCCTCGAGCGTTGCGGCCGCCGCCCCAAGGGCCTGATCGGCGGCTTTAATGCGCCACTTGCGCTTGCCCCACCACTCGATGGTCTGATCAACGCCGACGCTTCGCGACTCGACCTGACGCAATAATGCCGGCTTACCGTCGCTGCCCGTTCCGTACTTGTTGTGAAACGTTAAATCGCGACTGCCGCCAAGGGATAACGTCGGATTGGGTAGCAGCTTAGCCGCTGCGGCATCCGCGACCGCCATATCGACGGTATAGCGGGCAGCCGCATAATCGAGGTTGGCGACCATGACTTCGTGAATAAAAATCGGCCAGGTCAGTCTTTGCTCGGCGGCTTGAGATTCTTCGACGGTCCAACTGGGCTGCGGTAGCGCAAGATTGAGGTAAGTCTGGTCGTGAATCCCGCTCACGGAACCATCGGGCGCGATTTCGGCCCGTGCCGGGGGTGTGACGGGAAGGGTGCTAGATGCGTAGAGTGAGGCGCTGGCGAGCATCGCGCACGCACCGGCAGAAACCGCTGTGCGAGCCATCAGGTGTTCTCCAGTGTCAAGTCATCGAGCGATGTGTCGATCAGGGGAGGGTGGTTAAGAACGCGTCGCCGTGACCAGCTCTCCACCATGAAGTACAGCGCAGGCAACAAAAAGAGGGTCAGCGGAGTGGCGGTGAGCAATCCGCCGATGATTACGCTGGACAGCGGGCGCTGCACATCACTCCCTAGACTGTGAGTAAGGGCAGCCGGGAGCAATCCCAGAATAGCGACGGTGGCTGTCATCAACACCGGGCGGAAGCGCTCCGCCGCCCCGTGCACGATCGCCTCGAGGAGGTCGCCTCCTCGTTCGCGCCAATCATTCAAG
>JAYTXS010000459.1:0-2222 GCA_043742845.1 Gammaproteobacteria bacterium | reverse complement strand
CCGAGCTGAGTCGACCCTTTGCGGCCCGCGTGCCCCAACTGCAAGCAGATTTTAGCCGGTGAATGGCGATGCACGAACTCGACGATGCGTCGCCACGCATCGCGCTGTGTCTCATTCCACAAGCCGGTACAGCCCAGCGTGATGCGTGCCTCGGGCGACACGCAGGTCATCTCGGTATATACCAGGCCGGCGCCGCCGGCCGCCCGCTGTCCGTAATGAACCAGATGCCAATCATCCGGTACGCCATCCCGCGCGCAATATTGCGCCATCGGCGACACCACAACGCGATTCGATAACCTCATGCCGCGCAGCGTGAAAGGCAGGAACATGGGCGGCAACGGGCCCTGCGCTCCATCCTGCTTAGCCAGCCAGCACTCGTAAGATTCCACGAAGGCCGGATCGCGCAGCTTCAGATTGTCGTGGCCGATGCGCTGGCTGCCGGTCAACAGACTGTAGGCAAACTGTTCCGCGGGTAGCTGCGCATATCGGGCCACATTTTCGAACCAATTCATCCGGTTGCGTGCCGCGCTCTGCAGCTTGAGCACTTCGATGTGGCGTTCCTTTTGATACGCGCCTAGCGCCGCGTCCCGATCCGCCGTCGCCGTCACATGGCGGGTCAGGGAAATGGCGTCTTCCATGGCGAGCTTGGTGCCGGAGCCGATAGAGAAGTGCGCTGTGTGGGCGGCGTCGCCGATGAGAACGGTGTTGCCATGATGCCAGCGCCGGCAAGCCACATGATTGAAATTGAGCCAGGCAGACCCGCGCAGGTGGTTGGCGTTGCTCTGCAGTGCGTGACCACCGAGATAACGTGCGAACAGCTGCTCGCAGAAGGCGATGGATTGTGCGGTGCTGAACGTGTCAAGCCCGTGTGCCGCCCAAGTCTCCTCGCGGGTTTCCACGATCACCGTCGAAAGATTATCACTGAACTGGTACGCATGGATTTGGAACCAGCCATGCTCGGTCCGTTCGAATGCGAACGTGAACGCGCTGAATGGCTGCGTCGTTCCTAGCCAGATGAAGCGGCACTTGCGCACATCGATGCTGGGTTGAAATACGCCGGGATGACTGGTACGCGTCCGGCTATTCACTCCGTCCGCGGCGATGATAAGGTCGGCATCCGTGAACCCGGATTCGTCGTCCACCGAGTGCTGAAACACCTGGTGCACGCCCACGTCGGCGGCGCGCTGCTGCAGCAAACCGAGCAGGCGTTTGCGGCTGATGCCGCTGAATCCATGGCCGCTGCTGACGAATTGCCGTCCGCCGATATGAATGGCGATATCGTCCCAATGGTGGAGACTCGACAGTATCGCGGAATGAGTTTCGAGATCGGCGCTGCGAAAGTTGCCCATGGTCTGGTCGGAGAAGACCACGCCCCAGCCGAACGTATCGTCCGGACGGTTGCGCTCATAGACTTCGATTCGCGTCGACGGCAGCGCCTTGCGCAGCAATATGGCGGCGTAAAGCCCGGCCGGCCCACCGCCCAGGCAGACGATTCGCCTCATCTTGGTGTACCTCTCTTCGCACGCGTATCGTCCGAGTTGCGCGTATGTTATATTGAGAAGTACTTCAGGTGTCAATTAATATTTACCCGAGGATTGCATGAGCGAGTCCAATCAGCCTGTCACCCAACTTCTCGCGGATCTCGCCGGTGCCATCGTGCGGGGCGGCATTCGAGTGGTGGATCTCACCGTACCGCTGGAGCCGTCGACCCCGACGATCCAGCTGCCGCCGCCTTTCGCGCCTTCGAAGCCGTTTACTCTGGAGGAAATCTCCCGCTACGATGAGCGCGGTCCGGCCTGGTACTGGAACAACATCGCCTGCGGAGAACACACCGGCACTCACTTCGATGCACCCATTCACTGGGTCACCGGTAAGGACTACGCGAACAACGCAACTCACAATATCCCGGTCGAGCGCTTCATCGGTCCGGCATGCGTGATCGATGTGGCGGCGGAGGCGAAGGCGAATCCGGACTTCCTCCTGACTCGTGAAATCGTCGAGGAGTGGGAAAGCAAGCACGGCCGTATTCCCACGCACGCCTGGGTTCTCATCCGCACCGACTGGTCGCGTCGAACGGAGGCGAAGGAGTTTCTCAACGCAGGACCCGATGGCTCGCATACTCCTGGGTTTCACCCGCAATGCGTGCCTTTCCTGGCAAAAGAGCGCGATATTCTCGGCGTGGGTGTGGAGACGGTGGGCACGGACGCCGGTCAGGCCTACAC
>JAYTXS010000458.1:0-3827 GCA_043742845.1 Gammaproteobacteria bacterium | reverse complement strand
TCGCCGAGCGCGGTACACGGTGGAGTTCAAGCTGGAGGCCGTGAGGCTGGTCAAGGCTGGGCAGGAAGCGTCGGTGACGGCGCGCGTGCGGGGGGGGGCCGAGTAGACCTTGAGCAACTGGGTTCGGTTGGCCGACAAAGGTGCGTTGCCGGGCGCTGGAGAGCGCCCGGCAAGTGCTGGGCAGATGAAGTTGGCCCGGCTGCGTGCAGAGCTTGCGCGCGTGAAGATGGAGCCTGACGTCTTAAAAAATACGACAGCGAACTTCGCGGGGGATTCGCTGTGAAGTACGCCTGAATTTTGCTGTTCCGGGCGGTTTGGCCGATCACGCTGTTCTGCGAGTTGCTGAACGTCAGCGTCAGCGGGCTCTTCGAGCACCAGCGCAGGTGCGCTCAATCCCGGCCCTTCCACTTCGCCGCCGTGGTGCGGCTGATGTTGTACCGCTCGGCCAGCTCAACAAGTGGTGCCGAGGAGGCTTTGATCTCTGCGCGCGTGCGCGGCGTCGTGCGGGCTTGGGCGTGGACTTGGCTCACTGGGAACTCTCTGCTCTAAAAGACTCAATCACGCCGCGCATCACGTCCCTTGCTTTGAACAGTGGCCAGCTCCGGAGAGGGACATGATCACATGAGACGCAACACCTAGTTTCCCGAACCCAGGACGCTCCCTTGTCTATTGTGCGAGTCCATCAGAATCGCTACCATCACAAATGCGCAGGGCACCACGGCTGCGTACACAGCCAACCGCTGGACTCGTTGGTGTCCTCGGTTGGATTTATTGCTCTATTCTAGCCAGGAGTATTATCATGAAATATGTTCTTACTTGGTGGGAGCGCCCGACCGGATCCGCAACCGAATATGAGAATGCTCAGAAGCGCGTTCTTGGTGTTTTACAAAAATGGGAAATGCCGAAAAGTCTAAATATTCACCAGTTCGTCGTTCGAGTAGGCGAGTACGGCGGCTATGCAGTCCTTGAGACAGATAATGTCAGCGACATTCATAAACTGACCTCGACATTCGCGATTTTTAAGTTTCGCCTGGAGCCCGTGCTTGATGTCATGGACGCAGTTGCCGTTGAAGCAACAGCAATTGCTTGGCGAGATTCAGTTTCCACCTAGGCGGTTCGGGCTACCACTTACACCGCGAGCGTGAAACTCACATATCCATTGCCACAGCGATCCACCAAGAGTGCGGCAATGGCAGTTCTTCAGCGGCCTGGACCACTACGAGCCGCGCCTGCCTTGCGACAGATAGGCGTGGATTTTTCGAGTCCGGACATGGGTCTTGTTTCCGAGGATGATTTATTTGCTGCCAGGTTTTACATACCCTGCCGCGACATCGGCTCCGGCGCCAAAGAAATAGGCCTCCATCTGCGTGGCAAGGTATTTTCGCGCGGTGGCGTCGGCGAGATTGAGCCGGTTTTCATTCACCAACATTTTCTGATGCTCGAGCCAGCCTTTCCATGCCTCCGCGGACACGTTCTGGAAAATTATTCTGCCGAGTTCTCCCGGGTACGGTGCGAAAGCGAGCCCCTCGGCTTCGCGCCCGAGCTTGATGCAAGTGACGGCTCTAGACATGATCAGCAAGCCTCGCGGTTTCTTCGAGCGTCATCGCGATGATGTTCAACGCGTGCACCCGTTCGGGCATCCAGTCGGACACGGCGGCGTAGACCAACCGGTGCCGGGCGATGCGCTGCAACCCACTGAATCCGGCGTCGATCACCCGAACCCGGTAATGACCCGCGCCACCCCCGGCGCCGGCGTGGCCGACGTGCAAATGGCTCTCGTCCTCCACCTCGATCGCAGCCTCCGGAAAGGTTTGTCGAAAGCGTTCCAGCAAGGCATCCGGGGTCGGTTTCATGGCGTCTTCTCTGTATGTTTTGATGGTCTAGCGCCGGGCGCCGGTGTCGTGATGGAAATCGGCGCCGTTGCCGGTCGCGGCGACAAATCCAGCGCGGATGGTGTAGTCACCGAAGCGTTCGCCTTCCGGGCGCTCGTCCTTATACGCGGCGAAGATCGGGTCGAGGTTCGCGATGATCGCGGCATGGTCGAGATTTTCGGCATAGAGCTTGGAAAGCCGCGAGCCGTCGAAGGCGGCCCCGAGGTAGAGGTTATAGCGGCCGGGGCCTTTCCCGACCAAACCGATCTCGGCGAGATAGGGCCGCGAGCAGCCGTTGGGACAACCGGTCATGCGGATGACGATGTCGTCTTCGGCAAGCCCGTGTGCGGCCAGCCGCTGTTCCAGCGCGGTGATGAGGTCGGGCAGATAGCGTTCGCTTTCGGCGAGCGCGAGCCCGCAGGTCGGCAGCGCGACGCAGGCCATCGCATTGCGCCGCAGCGCCGAGGCGCCGGTCGCGAGCCCGTGCTCGGCCACCAGCGCCTCGATGGCCTCGCGCTTGCCGGTCGGCACATTGGCGATGATCAGGTTCTGGTTCGCGGTGAGGCGGAAATCGCCGTCATGCACCTCGGCGATGCGACGCAGGCCGGTGAGCCATTGCGCGCCGCCCGGCACATCCTTGACGCGGCCGTTCTCGATGAAGAGCGTCAGATGCGCGCGCCTGTCGCTATGGTCGCTTTGGTCGCTTTCTGTCCAGCCGTAGCGGTCGCCGGTCGAGGTGAAGCTGAACGGCCTGGCTGGCGCCAGCTTGACGCCACTGCGCTGCTCGACCTCGGCACGGAAGGCATCGAGACCGCGATCCTCGATCGTGTATTTGAGGCGCGCATGTTTGCGGTCGACACGGTCGCCCCAGTCGCGCTGCACGGAGACCACGGCTTCGGCCACGGCAATCGCCTGGTCCGGTCGGCAATAGCCCATGACATCGGCGGTGCGGGGATAAGTCTCGGGCTCGCCATGCGTCATGGCCATGCCGCCGCCGACGGTGACGTTGTAGCCATCGATCCCATGCTTGGGATCGAGGATGGCGATAAAGCCGAGGTCATGCGCATAGACATCGACGTCGTTCGACGGCGGCACGGCGATGACGATCTTGAACTTGCGCGGCAGGTAGGTTTTGCCGTAAATCGGCTCGTCTTCGCCGCCACTGCCAGCGACTTGTTCTTCATCCAGCCAGATTTCATAGTAAGCGCGGGTATTCGGCAGCAAGTGTTCGGACAACGCCGCTGCCTGCGCGTACATCGCAGCGTGCGCAGACGATTGCAGCGGATTGGCGGCGACCACGACATTGCGATTGACGTCGCCACAGGCGGCCAGCGTGTCGATCAGGGCGGCATTGATCGCCTGCATGGTCGCCTTCAACTCGCCCTTGATCACGCCATGAAATTGAAACGCCTGGCGCGTGGTGATGCGCAGGCCACGTTCGGCGTACGTGGTGGCGATGGCGTCGAGTTGCAGCCATTGCGTCGGCGTGATCACGCCGCCCGGCGTGCGCGTGCGAATCATGAAGGCATGCGCGGGCTCGAGTTTCTGCAAGCGGCGTTCTTCGCGGATGTCGCGATCATCCTGCTGGTAGCTGCCGTGGTACTTGATCAGCACCTGATCGTCATCATTGAGGGCGCCAGTGATCGGGTTGGCGAGCGATTCCAGCAGTGTGCCGCGCAGGCGACCGCTGGCCTGCTTGATGTCTTCGACAGAGTGGGCGCTCATCAGTACACATCCCGCGCGTAGCGGCCCTGCTGCTGCAATTCGTTGAGGTAATCGTTGGCGTCTTCGCGCGACTTGCCGCCATGAGTTGCGACGCTGTCGAGCAGCGCGGCATGCACATCTTTGCCCATGGCGGTGGCTCCGCAGACATACAACTGCGCGCCATTCTGCAGCCAGGCGTAGAGCTCGCGGCCGTGCTCGCGCAGGCGATCTTGCACGTAGATTTTGTTGGCT
>JAYTXS010000457.1:0-4753 GCA_043742845.1 Gammaproteobacteria bacterium | reverse complement strand
CTGCAAGAATGTGGTTTGCATCTCGACGGTCACTCCGCCGCCTGCTGCGGGGTCGAGGGAACGGCCGGCGGCCGCCATGGCCACATCAAGCAAGGTCATGAGTACCCCACCGTGTGCGACCTGCCAACTGTTCAAGTGCCGCGGGTCTAGATATAGCGTAACGACCGCACGGCCGTTTTCGCAAGAGACCAATTTGGCTCCTAGATCCTCGATGAAGGGGATATGGACGGGAAAAGGGATGGATTGAGTCATACCTTGGCGATTCTAACCAAAACCCCGGCGCGGGTATCGCCAGTGCGATGATGGTGACTCGTTTACGGAGACCTGACCGATGCGGGGAGGAGGCGTGGCGCGCGTCGGCGCGGTTCTCGGGGGTTCGGCCCGCAATTGGGTCGAGTGGTTCGACTGGTACACGTATTCGGCCACCGCGCTGTATTTCGCACCGATATTCTTCCCCAAGGGTGACCAAACGGCGCAACTGTTGTAGACCGCGGCCATCTTTGCGGTGGGTTTTTTTGCGCGTCCGGTGGGCGCGTGGCTGATGGGTCGGTACGCTGATCGCGTCGGCCGCAAGGCTGCGCTCACCCTGTCGGTTAGTCTGATGTGCGGAGGTTCGCTGGTCATCGCGGTGACGCCAGGCGCGGCAACGATCGGCGGTCAGCTCACGGCGTTGGCAGTGTTGATAGTCCTGCAGCACTCGCTTGCGAAAGGCGACATGGGGGGATTGGGGGTGGCGTATTCCCTTCGTGATCGGAGCGGGGCTCGCCGTCGTTGCCTTTTGGCTGCGCAGACAAATGCCGGAGTCGCAATCCTTCGTGCGCGCCGAGGCGGATGGACGAGCCCGCGGAGGCATTCGCCAACTCTTGAGCGAGAGCGCCGTGACCCTAATTGCGTTCATGGTCTCGCAACCTGTGTGCGGCTGGCTGTCGGATCGGTTGGGGCGCAAGCCCTTATTGCTGACTGCCTTCGGCGGAGCGACGCTGGTTACTTGGCCGGTCATGAATGAGGTGGCGCATGCGGCTTCGGCATGGACTGCCGTTTGTCTCATCGTCGCGGCGGTGACCCTACAGTCCTGCTACACCTCGATCAGCGCCGTGGTGAAGGCCGAACTATTCCCCGCCGCCATTCGTACGCTGGCGGCGATTAGCTTCGTCGCGGTGCTGACCATGAAGGACACTCAGATTCATAGCCGCATCGTCGAAGATTGATCTCGTGGATCGCCTTGAGCACTGGCCGCGTGCATAGAGACTTCTGTCGAGCTCGATGCGACACTTGTCCGATGACATAGGGGATTGGCGTATGAACTCCTTGACGGATCCGGCCGACTGGATTGAGTGTGGCGCTCGCGATCAACCGGAGCGTGCATTCATCAAGACGCCTGCCGGCCGAGAATTGAGCTACGCCGCTCTATCGGATCTCTCCGGACGGTATGCCGCGGCCCTGACCGACCGCGCAGTGATGCAAGGCGACCGGGTTGCGGTTCAAGTGGATAAGTCCGCGGAGGCCGTTCTGCTGTACATCGCCTGCCTACGACTTGGCGCAGTATTCGTGCCCATCAACGTCGCCAATACGCCGAATGAAGTGGATTTTTTCCTGCGCGACTCGCAGCCGCGGATGGTGGTTGTCCGCCCCAACGATCGCGGGATATTGGAACCTTGCGCGGCCCGCGCCGGTGTCCGTCATGTCGAGACGCTGGGCGAGGACGGCGAAGGTTCGCTGATCGAACTCGTGCGGCGAGCAGACGAAGGCTTACCGCGCGCCCGTCGGCTTGACGCGAATGCGCCGGCGGCGATCGTATACACCTCCGGGACCACGGGTCGATCAAAGGGAGCCGTGTTGTCACGTGCGAATCTTGCATCCAATGCCGCCGCGCTGGTCGAGGCATGGCATTTCACCGGCGACGACGTGTTGCTGCATACCTTGCCCCTGTTCCATATTCACGGCCTGTTCGCCGCTATCAACACGGCCCTCGCCGCGGGGTCTTGCATCTTGTTGCTGCCGAAATTCGATACTGCGGCGGTCCTCGAGCATCTGCCCCAGTCGACGGTGTACATGGGGGTACCTACCCACTACACCAGGCTGCTGCAAGCGCCCGGGCTTAACCACGAGATAGGCGCCGGCATGCGGCTGTTCGTTTCCGGATCGGCGCCACTGTTGCCCGAGACTCACCGGGAATTCCTGCGCCGCACCGGGCATGCGATTCTCGAACGCTACGGCATGACTGAGACCCTCATTAACACCTCCAACCCCTACCGGGGGCTGCGCAAGCCGGGTTCGGTGGGCATACCGGTACCGGGGATCAAGATTCGTTTGGCGCGGGACTCGACCGGCACCGGTGCGCTCGACGATGTCACGGGGGTACTCGAAGTGAAGGGGCCGAATGTATTCGCGGGTTATTGGCAGGATGCCGAGAAGACACAATACGAATTTACGCCGGACGGTTGGTTCAAGACAGGCGATCTCGGCCGAGTCGATGACGACGGCTATGTGCATATCGTGGGGCGCGCCAAGGATCTCATTATCAGTGGCGGTTACAACGTCTATCCGAAGGAGGTCGAGACGGAGTTGGACGCGCTGTCAGGGGTGTTGGAGAGCGCAGTGTTCGGTATTCCACATCCCGATTTCGGCGAAGGCGTCACTGCGGTGGTCGTTCCGGAACCCGCCGCCCTGCTGTCTGAGCCTGGCATCATCCAATCCATTCAGTCGCGTCTGGCGCGATACAAAATTCCCAAACGAATATTTCTGGTCGAAGAATTGCCGCGAAACGCCATGGGCAAGGTGCAGAAAAACGTGCTTCGAGCGGCCTATGTTTCGCTGTATGCCGCGAACGGCGGGGCGCCGCAATGACCCTTGGGATTCTTATAGTGAGCGTTCTGGCACTGCTCGCCTGGATTGCCTTCAAGGGCCGCGGTCGATTCCATCCGCCGCCGGCGGCAATGCCCACCGCGCCGGCGCGCGCGCCGGCTGATCCTGCGATTGACGTGGCGCGTCTGCGAATGGCGGGTGACCTCGCAACGCAGCGGCTGTGGCGCCTTGCATTCAGCGCGCCGCTCGAGCCGCAGCCTGTGGTGGGCGCACACGTTCGCGTGCGCGAGCTCATCTGCGCCGTACTGCAAGTCGACAGCATTGATCCAAAATACTTTCCCAGGCGGCCGGCGCCGATTGAAACGATCAAACGAGCCATCGTCGTGTGCGGATTGGATTCGCTGCGCGGAATCCTCGCCACTGCGATGCTGCAGCCGGTTTTCCGTGCCAGCCGCACCAATTTTCCGCGCTTGCCGCGCATGCTCTGGGAGCGCACGGAACGCGCGGCCCGTGCCGCTGAGCTTTATGCAGCACATGCCCACCCTCAGGATCGCTCTCGATCAAGACGTCACAAAAGAGGCTGGACTTCCTTGAGCGTTGCCCAATGTTTGAGGTTCCGCACTGAACCAGGCAATTAAGACTTTGGAGATTGATGGCTATGAGGGTCTGCGCATGCGGCGATGTGAATGCGGTTCCGGTTGGCAATTAGCGGATGGTTTGGCCGATTGTTTGTAGAACACCTTTTATTGAAAAGCGCCACGATGCAAGAACGGATCAGGAGCGAAAATGTGGCATCAAATGCCAAAGACTGTCAACGCCATCTCCAGTTGGCATATCGGGTGAATCGTGAATATGCGTATAGACAGGACGCTGCTTGAACGCCCATTGCCGTCGGCCGTCCTTGCGCACGAGTACCGACCATTCGCCCAGCGATTTCTCGCCCGCCGACACTAACAGCGGAATCCATTGCAGTTCGCACGTCTCGTTGCATACTGACTTGCCAGGTGAATCCGCGCCGGAGAGATACAGGGGAAGACCAGATGGGCTCTGCCGATATGTCAAACCTATCCGCTACAAAATCCATCACCGAAGGCGGCAACAGCCAGCCTTGTTCCACATTCCAATCGCGAAAGCTTTTTCCCATGCCGCATGATCCTGTAAAGAATCCTGTTCTCTGTTGTAGCGGTTCGATTACTCATACGGGCTCCTAGCGCTCGCCCGATGGAGGCATGTTTTCAGCGCGCTCATCCAATCTCTTCAAGATGTTGTGGGCGAGTTGCTCCTCTCGAATGCCCGGCCGGGCGTGAGTTGAATCTGATACGAAGACGGAAACGCCAAATCCGACATCGCCGCGAGTGACGGCAAGGCCATCTCCCCACCACAGTGCATCATCGCCGATGGCTCTCGGCTGCGGCTTCCCCGGGATCTCGTCCTGAAGCGACGCCTGGTAAAACGAATCGAGGAACATATGCACTAAGCCGCTTCCGGCAGGCCATCGAATTACATGCAAAATCACGAAGCTTCGCCCCCCAAGAGGCGCCTGCGGATCCAGGGTGGGCGCCTTCTTAGATTTGACGAACCATAAGCACGTTGAATCGTATGTGCCATCAAGCTGAGGGCCCGCATCGCGGCGAATTCCCTTTTCAACGGGCAAGTGAACGACCGTTGATATCTCAGATGGAAGCAACAACACGCACGCATCGGTGTGCTCCGCTGCTAAATTGGTCGATGAGGCCTGCGCGGCGACCAAATCGCCGTACGACAGAGGTAGCGTCAATGCGAGAATGGTTGTGAGTATTACGCCGCGCATACAGCCCCCATAACACCGACATCTATACTCCGAAAAAACCGATTAGTCGTTGCTCGAACGACACGGCGACTCGTAACCCATGCCTACGGGCCTCGTCGTACAAGTGGGGCTGGACTTGACTACGAAACCTGCGCATAT
>JAYTXS010000456.1:0-3001 GCA_043742845.1 Gammaproteobacteria bacterium | reverse complement strand
TGGGGTGGAAGGATTCGAACCTCCGTATGGCGGGATCAAAACCCGCTGCCTTACCGCTTGGCGACACCCCAACTTGAAATCAAAAATCAGCGCGTTCGCTACAGCCGACCTCAGCCGGTCGCTAGTCTTTCAAGCAAGGGCGAGTCGTTCAATCCACGAACCAAAAAAGCATCCAACTCCGGCGGCAGCTGCCGCAGTATTTCCCGTCCCCGATCCACAGATTCCAAGGTCAAAAAAACGCAAGCCCCCGTACCCGTCAGGCGCGCCGGCCCAAAGCCCGACAGCCAGTCGAATGCGCGCGCCACCTCAGGATAGCGCCGCCGCACCACGCCCAAACAGTCGTTCTGCCCACCAGACGCCAGGAAACCGTGAATTGTGATGGGCCGGGAATTCCTTGTCAATTCAGTATCTTGAAATACTTCCGCAGTGCTAACCCCGATATTTGGCTTCAAAATCAAATAGTTAGTCTCCGGCGGCGCCAGCGGCGGGTACAATGCCGTGAGTAGTTCCCCCACGCCCTCTGCCCACGCCGCCCGCCCTCGTACAAATACGGGCACATCCGCGCCCAATCTCAGGCCCAGCGCCGCGAGATCGTCGACAGGCCAGCGCAGTTGCCACAGTTGATTGAGCGCCACTAAGCAGGTCGCCGCATCCGAGCTGCCCCCACCCAGACCCCCACCCCTGGGGATGCGCTTGAGCACGCCTAAGTCTGCACCCAGTGGGCTGGCGCCGGCGGACTTCAGCATTCGCGCAGCGCGCACGCAAAGATCGCTTTCTTCAGGGACGCCCGGCATGTCCGTCACGCGCCGGATGTGGCCGTCCGCTCGGACATAGATCGTGATCTCATCGCACAGATCGACGAATTGAAAACAGGTCTGCAACTCGTGATAGCCGTCGAGCCGCCGGCCGACGATATGCAGGAACAGATTGAGCTTGGCGGGCGCGGGCCACGCTCTTTGAATCATCGCCACTGCCAGCGATCGACGGCAATTCGCACGCGAACCCCCTCCCGGCTCAGCACCAAGTGGGCCGGAAGAACGTCGCCCGAGACCGGCATGTACCGATCGTACTCAATGCTCCAATCGCCCTGAGTCAATTGCGCCGCACGATCTTGAGGGTTGCGCTTCAAATCGTACGCAGCGCCCGGATCAGGCACACCGAGCAGCCAGAATCGCAAATGGTCGAGCGGCAGTTCGAATCCCAAACGCTCCTGCAGTTGCGCCAGCACGGCATCGCTGGGCGGCGCACCGTTCAATGAAAGGCCGTCAGGAGACCTCTTCAGCACCAGCGCGCCGACGCCGAACGGCCCTGCCAAATGCACCTCCGACAATTCGCCGTGTTGCTGCCAGTTCAACGTAGCCTGCCACCCCTGCGTAACGACGGCGACAGCGGCTCGACCGTCGAGCTGCCAGCCGGCGGCCTTCTGCAATTCGCCCACTCGCTGTTCCCAACTTGTGGCGACGGTCGGGGGCGGCGCTCGACTGGTCACGCATGCAGCCAAAGCAGTGGAACACAACAGCGCTAATAGCAGGCGGCGCATATCAGTTCGCTGCTGCGGGCGGCGCAGCGTGAGGCGTCGCGGCCGGCGCGGCACGCAAGCGCTGCCGCGTCGACTTAAGCAAGCGATTGTCATTGTCGATGGCGGAGGCTTCCGCCCACACGTGCTCGGCATCGGCGGACCGTCCCAGTTGCCACAGCACTTCGCCTAAATGGGCCGCAATGTCTCCGCCGCGATCTTCCGTATAGGCTGCTCGCAGGAATGCTTCCGCCTCCGTGCCATGCCCTTGTCGAAATAGAACCCATCCCAAACTGTCCAGGATGGCTGCGTTTTTGGGCGCCGCCGCGTGAGCCCGCTCGATGAGCTTGCGCGCCCGCGGCAGGTCTCGTGAATGATCCGCCAAGGTATATCCCAGCGCGTTCAAGGCAGCAGGATCGTCCGGCCGAATGTTCACGAGATTGGTCAATTCGTGCAAGGCGCCGGCAACTCGCCCCTGTCCCTCATAGGTCGATGCACTCGCGTAGCGCAAGTCGACGCTGTCCGGATATTCCATGACAGCCGCGTCGAGCAGCGTGACTGCGCGCGGCAAATCACCGTTCTCCGCATACATCCGCGCACGTGCCGCGAGAATTTCGGGCGCGCGCAGCGGTTCATCCTCGGTAAGCCGGTCGAGCAATTCCTCGCCGGCACTCGCAGCCCCATGCTTCTCCAACAAGGAAGAGGCTCTTAGCAGCGCCGGCAGCACGTTTTCTCCGTTCTGCACCTGCGCATAGAGCCGCAGCGCATGCTCCGCATCATTGCTCCGATCAGCAATCAGTCCCAAGTAATAGAACGCATCGTCCGTATACTTGTCAGAGCGCACGAGCTCCGCAAATCTTAATGTTGCGGCGTCCAAATGCCCCTCTTGAAACTCGACCAGTCCAAGCAGCCGCAGTGCCACCGGCGCGTAGTCGGAATTGTGAACCAGTGTCTCCAATTGCTGGCTTGCCGCCGAATCGCGCTGCGCGGTCATCAACAACAGCGCGTAATCGAGGCGATTGACCGAAGTATCTTCGCGCCGGACGTTCTCCTGTGCCTGCGCGAGGGGCGCCTCGGCGTCGCCCGCCATGATTCGCGCCCGCGCGAGTGACTGCTGCAAGTCGCGACGCTCATTCTCTGCTTTTTCGCCGGCGCCTGGGGCAGGCGGCTCGCTTACCGGGGACAGCGCCAACGCCGCCATAAAACTTTGCACGGCCGCAGCCGGGTCATCGGCACGCAATGCAGTGAAGCCCTGCACGCGCAGTGCCGCGGCCGAGGAGGGAAACGACGATGCCAGGCGATCTGCAAGCTGGCGCGCGCCGAAGATATTGTCATTGCTGCCAAGCTCCGCCTCCAGCGCCGCGAATTCCGCGTCCGTGCCGAGCGGCGAGTTCACCAGCACGAAATGATAGTGAGCTGCCGCTTTGGGGATCTTGTGCAGTGCCAGTGCGGCCCGCCCCGCCGCGCGCTGCGCGTCCACCGACT
>JAYTXS010000455.1:0-3144 GCA_043742845.1 Gammaproteobacteria bacterium | reverse complement strand
AGATTCTCGGCAAGGACGAGCGCGGCTAGCTCGCAGGGATGACCAACGCGCGCACTATTTTAAGTGCGCCTCAAACAACTGGTAAATCCTCTTGTACTCATCCAGCCAGGAATCCGCGTTGCTGAACGCGTGACGGTCGAGCGGATACGGCGAAATGGTGAAGTTGTCCTTGTGCAATTCGATCAACCGCTCGTACAGCCGCATCGAATCCTCGAATAGGACGTTATCGTCTATAACGCCGTGACAGATGAGCAGCGAATCGCGAAGCCCGTCGACAAACTCGATGGGCGATGAGCGCCGGTAGGCAATCGGGTCGATTTGCGGATCGTTGAGAATGGCGGATGTGTAGGCATTCTCGTACTGCATCCAATCCGTGACGGGCCGCAATGCCGCTCCGGCGGCAAACTCTCCGGGCGCTCTGAACAGCGCCATCAATGTCATGAAGCCGCCGTAGGAACCGCCGTACAGGCCCACTCGCTTCGAATCGACCGACGCCTGCTCCACCAGCCATTTCTTGCCGTCGAGCAAGTCCTCCAACTCCGGATGACCCATTTGGCGGTAGATGGCCGTGCGCCAGTCGCGCCCATAGCCCGCCGACGCGCGGTAATCCATGTCGAGCACCACATAGCCCTTGCTCACCAGCCAGCTATTGAACATTTGTTCGCGAAAATAGTAGGGATAGTGCAAATGCACGTTCTGCAAATACCCCGCTCCGTGTATGAATATGACCGCAGGGTGCTTGGCGGCAGCGGCCGCACCCGCAGCCGCAGCCGCATCGCGGTACACCTTCGCGTAAATAACGCCGTCGAAATGCGTCGACGGAATCTTCACGATCTCAGGCTCGTGCCAGGAAATGGCCTTGTACTCAACGGTGCGCGTATCGATGAGTTCGTGCGCACCGCCCGAGCCATCGGCCTTGAGCACCGCAATCTGCCCGCGAATATACGCAGCAGAATGAGTGACCATGAGCTGATTGCCGGTCTGATCCAGCGCAAATGTCTCTACCCCTTGAAGCTGCGTGACTCGCTGCAACTGACCGCCGCCGCTTGGCACCCGATAGACGTCGTGCGAACCGGGAGCCTGCACATTGCCCAACACATAAAACCAGCGGCCATCGGCCGATAACGTCGGCGCAGAGATCTCGAATCGGCCCTTGGTGAGCGCGCGCGCCTCGGCGTGCGGAGCCTTGGTATACAGCTGCGCAAAGCCGCTTTCCTCAGACTCGAACCAAAGGGTGCTGCTGTCATTGAGCCACCCCAGCTCATTGAAGCTCCAGCTTGCCCATGCCGGGTCAGTCAATCGATGCTGCGGGATGAGCGAGTACTTGGCGAAGTCGACGCTGGTGATCCAGCGATCCTTATTGTCCGCCGCCAGCAATTGGATCGCGAGTTGCTTGCCGTCTGCGCTCCAGACAATCCCACCCGCACCGCCATCCGGATCATCCGACACGATCAATACCCCGCGCTTATGAGGCTTGCCCTCCGTGCCGTGGGACGCGTCGAGCGCAGGTTTGCCAGTGCCATTTTCATCGCGAATGGTTTTCAGAGGATCGTCGCTGATACCGGGCAGGTTATCTACGCTCAGCGCATGCACGCTATGATCCACCAGGTTCAGCAGCAGCAGCGACTGCGGCACGGAGGGGTTGCGCCCGACCCGCAGGCGTTCCGTCTCGAATTCCTCATAACCGGACTCGGTGACGTAGCGGGTCAGTTTGCCCTCGAATCCCTTGGACGCGGATTTCGGCACCGTCACGATGATCAGCCAGCGCGCATCCGGCGACAGTTCGGCATCGCGAATACTGACCTCATCGCCAAGATAGAAAGGCGCCGCCGCACGCGTCGCGTCACCGATTCGCATGTCGTCCGCGAATTTCTTGGTTTCAGCCGACTCGTCATGCAGCCGTTTCAATGTTGAGAACGTTCGCAGCTGCATGTCGCGCAAATCGTCGGGCGGGGGCGCCGCATCCGGATCTTTTTCCAGCTTGATGACGGCGGCAGGAACCGTGATGCCGCTGCCGAAGTCATGCACCATCCAGTCATTTCCGACCCGAAAGCTCAGCAGCCGGCCATCCGCCGAGAACTGCGGCGCGGCTTCGATTTGTGCGGTCCGAGTAATTTGTGTCAAGCGGCCGCTGGCGAGATCGCGAACGAAGATGTCGCCGTTGCGGTCAAAGGCCGCGCGCCTGCCGGCATGATCGAACACCATCGCGGCATCGGCGTCAGCCATCGCCTTCGCGTCGATGACTTGATCTTTGCGGCCGGCCACATCGACACGATGCAAATCCATGATCGGCGAGCCGCTACGCTTGGCCGAGTAATAAACGGCGTGGCCGTCAGCCGACCAATAAGCATCCTTCACGGCCGCCCCGATCCAATCCGGATCGCCCATGATTTTCTCGAGAGTGACTTCCGGCGGCGGGTTGCCCACGCCGACGGCAGCCGCGGCGCCGGCCAACACACAGAGGCCGGCGGCAAAAAACATCCCCGCAGAGGTATTTTTCATACCTCAATCATATCCCACCGCGAGGCCGCACTTCGAGGCTAGCCCAGCACTAAGACCGCGACGGCATTCTCCTTCAGAATCAACTCGTGCACCTCCGGTCTGAAGCGCGCTTCTCTAAAATCCTTGATCCAGCGATCGGGCGCGATCAGTGGGTAATCGGATCCAAAGAGCATTTTTCGCTTTAGCTGTGTATTCGCGTACTGCACCAGCTGCGGCGGAAAGTATTTGGGCGACCAGCCGGACAGGTCGATGTACACATTGGGCTTGTGCTAGCACACCAACAAGGCCTCGTCCTGCCAAGGCCAGGACGGATGCGCGATGATGATCTTCATGTCGGGGAAGTCGGCTGCGACGTCGTCGAGGTGAATAGGGTTCGAGTACTTCAGGCGCACCCCGCCGCCGCCCGGCATGCCGGTACCGATGCCTGAGTGCCCGCTGTGGAAAATGGCCGGCAGCTTGTGTTCCGCGATAACCTCATACAGTCCATAGGCCATGCGATCATTAGGAAAGAATCCCTGCACGGTCGGATGAAACTTGAAGCCGGCCACCCCCCCCTTCCTTGAGCAGCCGCCGCGCCTCGCGCACTCCCATCTTTCCCTTGTGAGGATCGATGCTGGCAAACGCCAGCATGATGTCGCTGTT
>JAYTXS010000454.1:0-2937 GCA_043742845.1 Gammaproteobacteria bacterium | reverse complement strand
CAGACGTTGCTGCGCCTCGCCGACGGCCTGTCACCGCTGCAAGGCGAGGCGGGCTGATGGAACGAGCACCGCCAAAACTCGCATTGTGGCTTCTCAAGCACCTGGGGTCGCCCTATCACCGCGAATCGCTGGCCGGCGACTTGATCGAGCAATGCCGCGAAGGCCGAAGCCGCGCATGGTGTTGGCGGCAAGCGGTGACGGCGATAGTGCTGGCACGCGCGCGCTTCCTGCGCGTGCTGCCATGGGCGGCCTTCGGGAGAGGGTTGTCGTTTGTGCTGGCAGAGACAGCGGCGGTGCTGGCCATTGTCGTCGTGGTCGATCATGGGCGCCACGCTCACGCCGTCGTCGAGCCCATGGATTCCACGTTCATCGGCATGGTGCTGGGTTTGATTGCCGTCGCCTGCGCCGGGTTCCTGGCGTCGGCCTGGCGCCGCGAAAGCAGGTTGGGGCGGGCGGCAACCAAGGCGTTATTGCTGGCGTTCGGTGTGCTCGCGCTCGGGGTTGGAACTCTTACTTGGGCGTTGACCGCACCTTAAGTCATGGACTTCGAAGGTATTTTTACCCTGCTGCTCGCTGTCACCGGCATCCTACTGCTGGTCGATCACGCAATCCTGAAGGGTCGGCGTCAGCGCGGTGCAAAAGGCCCGGTCGTTCCGGATCCACTGCTAATCCAGTACGCGCGCTCGTTCTTTCCGGTTATTTTGATTGTGCTGCTGGCTCGTGCGTTCGTATTCGAACCATTTCGAATCCCGTCGGCGTCGATGATGCCGGGGCTGGTCGATGGAGACTTCATATTCGTCGAGAAATTCTCCTACGGGCTACGCCTCCCTGTAATCAATACCAAGATAATGTCCACTGGCGAGCCGCACCGAGGGGATGTGATCGTGTTTCGGCTGCCCACCGACCCGTCCGTTCACTTCATCAAGCGCTTGATCGGCTTGCCGGGCGACCACGTCGTGGTGCGTGACAACCAGGTGACCATCAACGGGACTTCGATGCCGATGCAGGCCGATGGATTTTATTCAGGAGGTTATGGCTTCACGGGCGCGGAGCTTGCGCTCGAGCGGTTCGGCGCGGAACCGCATGTCATCATGTTGGCACAGAATCGCGACGCCAAGGATTTTGAGACCGTGGTACCTGCCGGACACTATTTCTTCATGGGTGACAATCGCAACGACAGCGCCGATAGCCGATTCCCTTTGGTGGGGCTGGTGCCCGAACGGAACCTCGTTGGGCACGCCGTCAGGATCTGGATGAACTGGCAAATTCCCGGTTGGCCGCACTGGCGCCGAATCGGTATGAAAATTCGCTGACGCGGCGTTCAGCCACGGCCCTCTCGCCGCACAAATCCGGCCGTCAAATTCCCGAACGTTACTCCTGGCGTCGCCAGATCTGTGAGCGACCGAGCAGCGAAAAGCCTATGAATCCGCGCACGACCAGGACGCTGCCTTCGTTCTCCAGATGAAATTTACAGCGATACACCGAACCGCTCTCGGGATCGAGAATGTCGCCGCCGCCATACTCGCCGTCCCGCAATACCACGTTGCGTATGATCAGAAGTCCAACGATGGGTTGATTTTTGCGATCGTCCTTGCACACCGAACACACGCGTGTGGTGGCGCCCGGCGTGAAGCTCTGTTCGATGCGTCCAAAATATTTTTCGTCTTGCAAATAGATCCGCACCAATGCGCGCGGCGTACCTGTCTTGTCGTCGAAGGTTTTCCACAGGCCCAGCGGCGACTGAGATCCAGCGGCTTGCACGGCGAGCGGCAGGCTCGTGAACAGCAGTGCGGCCAGGATGGCGGCAAATAACGCGAGGCCGCAGCTGGGGCTACCACCCCACCGCTTGTCCGTCTTTGCGATGATCCGAAGCTCCATGGTAAACACCCTGAATCGGTTTCTCGGCTCCGCCCGCCGGCGGTTGATGGCCGGAACGAGCCGCATCGGTGGCCGGCATGAACGAGATCGCCTGATAGCCGCCCATATCGTCGCCATTCGCGCGCACCACCGTGTGCCCGAGGGCCTCCAATTGTGTGCCCACCAAACTATACAGGTTCGATTCCAGCTGCAATGTGTTCGTCGCCTGAGCATGCGAGAAGCGGGCCGCATCGCTCGCGGCTTGGACATTGGCGCCGAGATCGATCATGTTGATCAGCGCCTGCACATGTCCTTGGGCCTGCTGAGAACCTCCCATGAGGCCGAATGCCGTCAGCGGACGCCCGTTCTTCATCACAAATCCGGGCAGCAACGTATGGAACGGCCGCTTGCCCGGAGCCACGAGATTTGGGCTGCGCGGATCCAGTGAGAATAAGGCGCCCCGGTCGTTCAGCACAAAGCCGTAGCCCGGCACCGTCACTCCAGAGCCGAAGGTATCGTAAATACTGTAGATGAACGACACCATATTGCCCCAGCGATCAGCCGTGACGAGGTACACGGTGCCGCCGACGGGGTCGCCCCTGGCTTCGGGCACGCTTGCCTTATGCACGTCGATTTTCCGGCACTGCTCAGCGGCGTAGGATTTGGAGATGAGCTTATCAACGGGAATATTCGCAAAATGCGGATCGGCGTTATAGGCATACAAGTCGGCGTAGGCGAGCTTCTTGGCCTCGATAAGCAGATGCCAGTATAGGGGAGACTTCGGACCGAGCGCGGCAAGGTCGACTCCCAATCTGGGCGCACATACCTCGAGAATGTTCAACATCTCCAAAACCGCGAATCCTTGAGTATTTGGCGGAAACTCGAAGACGTCGTAACCGTGATAATTCGTGCCGATCGGCGTCACCCATTCCGCATGGGTGTTGGCCAGATCCGCGCCGGTGAAGCTTCCGCCCAGCATGCGGGATTTGGCGAGGATGGCGGACGCGATCTCTCCCTGATAGAAGGCGTCACGGCCTTGCGCTTGCAGAACGCGAAACGCACGCGCCAGGTCGGGATTGC
>JAYTXS010000453.1:0-11837 GCA_043742845.1 Gammaproteobacteria bacterium | reverse complement strand
CACCCTGGATGGCACCACCCCGACCACCGACTTGGCGCTGTATGCCGCGCCGGTTACCATCAGCACAACGACGACGCTGAATACGCTGGCCGCTGCGGCAGGGATTACCAAAAGCGCGGTGACCACCGAGAAGTACACGATCAAGTAACGAAGCGGACCGCACCGGCGGACCATCAGCGCGCAAAGGAAATTGCTACTAGACGGTCGAGTAGCGCAGGGGAATTGCGCCCCACGCCCTGCGAGAACCGGAGGGGAACCTCCCGATTCATCCGGCTCGTATCGCAGAAGGAAATCATCCAACGTGCGAAGTGCATAGCCAAGTGCGGACGGATGAAAGCGCACATAATAACGAACCCAACCGGTCAACACCGGTCGAGCCCACCGGGCGATCTCTTCCGAGGAGGGATCGCTGCGATGATGCAACTGGTCAGCGACTGACTTGCTACAGCTACGCCACGTCGGAGCTGTCGTGGACGGAGGAGGTGTACGGTATTGAGTAGACCGCGGCGCAAGACTACCCCGTATCGTGGGCCTCCGTATTGGCGCAGTGCATACAAGATTCGCTGCGGGGCCCGGGTGCAGGGGAATTGCCCGAAGACCGCGGATTCGGTCAACGAAATCGTTGCCTTGATGAATCGATCTATAGAGAATGCGCGCTCTTTATCGCGTGAATTGCTGCGGGTACGGATCCAGAGCGGGAGCTTCGTCGGTGCGCTGCGGGAATTAGTAGCGCCCCGCCGGGCCCTGTACGGCTTGGATGTGAATTTTACGGCGCAAGGTGCACTAGAGGCGCTGACCAATGCGTCACGCCACGGACAGGCGACCCCTGGTAGACATCCGCCTGAAGCCAACCGGGGTCAAGTTTTTGCTTTGTATTACTCACAATGGTGAGGGTGTTCGCCCATGGACGTCGCTTTGTGATGATATGGTGTTGCAAATCATGAAGTATCGTGCCGGAATGATTCGAGCAACGTTTGAGATTTCCCCAACGAGCCGCGTGACACCGCGGTTCGAGTGATGGGGGAACAACTGCAGACTGTCGATGGATTACAGACGGTCTAGATGTCGTGATGACTTAAGGAGTGAGATTATGATGGCTGCCAGCAACACGTGGAACCGTTCTCAGGTGTCCCAGTCGGGGACCAACACGGGCAAACGCAAAGTCCGACGTGTTTTGATCGTCGATGATCATCCCATCGTTCGCCAGGGCTTGCGACGGGTCATGGAGAACGAGGATGACTTGATCGTTTGCGGCGAGGCGGAAACCGCCCGCGACGCACGCACCGCGATCAAGGAGTTGAACCCGGACGTGGTGATCGCTGACATCAGCCTGAAACAAGGCGACGGCATCGAACTAGTGCGCGATGTGCGGGCGCATTATCCGCAGCTGCCCATCCTCGTGCTGTCCATGCACGATGAGACCATTTACGCGGAACGCATGCTGTCTGCCGGCGCCAATGGCTACATCATGAAGCAAGCGGCCAGCGAACAATTCTTGGCGTCCCTGCGGCGGGTGTTGGACGGCGGCATCTATGTGTCCGAGGCCGTGGGCAACAACATGATTCAGAAGTTCGCGGCCGGTGGAGCGTACATTTCGGCGAACCCCATCGATCGCTTGAGTAACCGCGAGCTGCAGATTCTGCATATGATCGGTAAGGGCATGAGTACGCGGGAGACCGCGCATTCACTGAACTTGAGCATCAAGACCGTGGAATCGCATCGGCAACGCATCAAGCGGAAACTGAATCTCACCACGGGGACACAATTGGTGCAGTACGCGGTGAATTGGTTTACCGGCCGGGAGGCGAGCACCTTCGCGCCCGTCCCAAAGCAATCGGAGCAGCCTTCCGCGGATCTCGCGGACGGCTAGCGCCGCCGCTGGGCCCCTCCGGTAGGCGCGCCCCGACTAGGCGTCCCCGGTGGGGCTACCTTGGGCGCTGAGGTCCTTCATGCTGCCGGCGAGATAGACGGGCTGGCCGGCAGCAGTGCGCTCGGCGGAGCCTATGACTTGCCAGATCTCGGTGAGGCCGCCCTCCAATTGCACGCCAATGGTCAGATCCAGGGGTATTTGACGCTCCAAGTGCGCGCGGATCCCCAGCAATAAAGCTTCCCAGGCGCCGGGAGCGAGATTCGGCCGCAGATCTTCTAGGCGGCGGTGACTGGTGTGGGGAGGCCATTGCAGCCGGCGGCGAAACCACTCGCTGTACCAGACCGAGCCGTTCCACAAATCCAATTTCCACTGTCCTTCCTCGGCCGGCGGGTCGCCGGGTCCCGGTGGGGGAGGTCGATTAAGTCTCGTATTGGAAATGGGCATTACTCGCTATCGGTCCATGCGCTGCGCCCTTGATGAGGATTGTGCGATCCCCTACCCAGAATGCTGAACGACCAGTGCACAGTTCCTGAAAATGACCACAATGAGCGCCAGTACGGAGATTTAGAATAAGGGTTCACCTTAGGGTCAAGTCATCTCGTCACGGGCCGATAACTAAAAATACCAAAGCCTCGCAAGGGTCTCCGAACGTGTCTGAGCTGGATTCCGTGACCCCACTCCCAGTCGAGCCCGCGGCAACTATTTTGCTCGCCGAGGACGATCCAGTCACGAGAATGCTGATGACCCGCTTTTTGAAAAAGGCGGGCTACGAAGTGGATGCCGTGGCGAACGGTACCGAGGCGCTGGACCATATGATGGCGCGCTACTACCCCATCCTGGTCACCGATTGGGAGATGCCGGAAATGGACGGGGTGGCACTGTGCAAGGCGGTGCGCAACATGCAGCTCGATGGGTACGTATACGCGCTGCTGCTCACGGCACGCGACTCCAAAGAGCACATCATCGCGGGGCTGGAGGCGGGGGCGGATGATTATCTGGTCAAGCCGGTGCATGAGGCGGAGTTGATTGCCCGCTTGAATGCGGGCCGGCGGATCCTCAATCTCGAGCACTCGCTGCGCGCCGCGAATCAGCGTAACCGGATTCTGTCCATCACCGATGCGTTGACCGGGGCCTACAACCGACGGTATCTCATGGAGCAGCTGCCGCGGGAGTTGGAGCGCTGCCGGCGATACGCCTATCCCTTGTCGGTGCTGATGTGCGATGTGGACCATTTCAAGAAGATCAACGATGTGCGCGGCCATGCGGCAGGCGATGAAGTGCTGCAGCAGTTCGCATCGAGGACGCAGAAATCCATTCGTAGCACCAGCGACTGGGTGGCGCGATATGGCGGCGAGGAATTTCTGGTCGTCCTGCCGGAAACCTCACAAGAGGGCGCGTTGCATGTGGCAGAGAAGCTGCGCGACTTGATTTCGGCGACACCGTTCGCCACGCGTAACGGCGATTGCGCGGTAACGGCGAGCTTCGGGGTGGCATCGACGGGGCAGAACGGCCCGGACATTTCACTGAAAGTGGAAGCGCTGATCAGAACCGCAGATGAGTGCCTGTACCAGAGCAAGCAGAGCGGCCGGAATCGCTGCAGCGGACGGGAGATTGCGCTGTCGATGCCGGTGATGGCGGTGGGGTAGGGTAAAACCGCCAAGAGCGCTCTATTGGTGCACGCGTACTGATTAGGCTTTCAACGTAGCCGCGGAAACGTGTAACGTTACAAACAACCGGCAATAATGTACCAGAAATGGTTTCATCCGAATATCACACCGATGGGAGCCCGAATATGAAATGCATAGCGTTGTTGTCGCTGCTGTTCGCGCCGGTCCTGCAGGCTCAGTCCCTCCCGTCCGCGGTTACAAATCTTACGGACGTGTGGTATGTCATTGAGGGCTCGGCGACGTTGGTCACCGGGGGTAGCGTGGTGGACGGAGCTTCGACTACTCCCGGCGAGATCCTAGGCCAAAGCATCAACGGAGGTAGCTCGCGAAAAATGCGCAAGGGCGAGTTCGCGATCATACCGGCGGGCGTTGCGCACTGGGTCAGCAGCGTCGATGGGAAGGAGTTTCTGTACATCGTGGTGAAGATGCCGCGGCAACGTTAGTATTGCCGGCGTAGGCGCCCGTCCCAGTTCGTCCTACTAATTTATTACTAATTAATACAGATTTAGTATTTCGTATGAAAGTCCCGCAAAGACCACCGCCGCTGTCGGAGCTGCTAACCGAACTGGGAGGTCGAGGAACTCGTCACGAGCGCGCAGACACGCGATTTATCCACAGCTCAGAACTTCAGGCTAAGGGCAATAGTCATTCATTTCATGATGGGATGGATCCATCCATTCGTCGATGGAAACGGAAGAACGGCGCGTGCGTTATTTTATTGGTCCATGGCGAGGAATGGCTATTGGCTAGTCGAGTTCACTTCCATTTCTCGCGTTATGAGGAAAGCTCCCGCCCAATACGCCAGGGCTTACTTGTATACGGGAACGGATGGCAACGACGAGACCTACTTCGTTGATCATCAATTAAACGTCATTAGCGAGGCGATAAAGGCGCTCCACGCATACCTTGCCGATAAGACAAGGGAGATCGCGGATACGCGTCGCCTGATTGCTTCCACTCCGAAGCTGAAGGGCAAGCTCAATCATAGGCAGCTGGCCGCCATGGACCACTTCCTGAAGCACTCCCACGTGGTCTATCGCATTCCGGAGCACCAACACGCGAATCAAGTGACGTATGAGACCGCTCGCACCGATCTATTAGACTTGGTTGAGTTGGGGCTGCTCGAGAAACATCGTGAAGTCAAGGCGTTTGTGTTTCAGATGCCGCAGAAAGTGCGCGAGAAATTTGCTGGAAGGCCTATCGGCTAACGCAGAGTGGGTTACAACCAATCGCGACCTGGCAAAAATAAAGGTACCGGGCGCCACGCAACGGGATCGTTAGACCGCCTTGCGAAGTTCTGCGTTGACGGCCTGCAGCTTCTCGGTCAGCGTCTCGACCAACCCGTTGATCTCACCCAGGGTTTGCGCTCGTACGGCACTCTCCAGGCTCGAGGCCGCGGCGGCGAGGCCGGCGGCGTGAATGTTGGCGCTGGCGCCTTTCAGCGCGTGGGCGCGTTTGCCGATGGTGGCGAAATCGCTGGCGTGCAGTGCGCTGAGAATTTCGGCGAGGCATTGGTCGCCGCTGCTGACGAAGGTGTCGATGAGTTCGCGTTCGAACTCGGTGTCGCCGCCGGTGAGTTCGTGTAAGGCGCTCATGTCGACTTCGGCGGCCTTTTCGTCGTTCTTCAAGTAGCGGGCCAGACAGTCCGCGAGTTGTGCGGGTTCGATGGGTTTGCCTAAGTGCGCATCCATGCCGGCGGCAATGCAATGCTCGCGGTCTTCGCTCATGACGTTGGCGGTGAGCGCAATGATGGGCAGGCGCTTCAGGCCGCCGCGCTCCAGCTCGCGGATGCGGCGGGTGGCCGTGAAGCCGTCCATGACGGGCATCTGGCAGTCCATGAGCACGGCGTCGAACTCGGATTCGGCGATGCGCTCCAATGCTTCGGCGCCGTTATTGGCAATGGTGACGTCGGCGCTGAGCTTTTGCAGCACACGCAGGGCGACGCGCTGATTCACGGGGTTGTCTTCCACCAGCAGGATGCGATGACCTTGGAAGGTGGGAGTGGCATGTGCCTCGGGCGCCACCCAGGTGTTGCGTGGCACGTTGCCGGTGAGCACCTGGTCGACGAGCGCGCACAGACTCAAGGCGCGGATGGGCTTGAAGCCGATGGCATCGGGTCGCTGGGGCCACTCTGCGGCGTGCTGTTCCGTACCGAACAAGGACAGCAGGACGAATGGCAGGCGGGCGTGGCGCGGCTCCGCGCGCAGGGCGGTGAGCAGATCCAGGCCGCTCTGCATGGGCATGAGTTCGTCGGCCAGTACCAAGTCGAAGATCGTATCCTGTGCCAGTTCTTTGAGCGCGGCCTCGACGCCGGATACCTCAACGGTATGGTATTCGGCGAGCGCGAGCTTGGCGGCGAGACTGTGACGGCTGGCCTCCAGGTCATCGACGATGAGGATGCGACGGCCGCGGCCTAGCGGCGCGCGCTGCGGCTGTTCGGCCAGGGCTTCGACTTGTAGCGTGACCCAGAAGCGCGAACCGCTCCCGACCTTACTGCTGACGCCGACTGCCCCGCCCATGAGTTCGGCCAGGCGTTTGACGATGGACAGTCCCAGCCCAGTGCCACCGTAGTGGCGGGTGGTGGAAGAATCGACTTGCGAGAAGGACTTGAACAGCCGATCGAGGCGATCGACGGGAATGCCGATACCAGTATCGGTGACCTCGATACGCAGCAACAGGCGGCCGTCCTCTGCGGCCGTGCCGGTGACGTCCAGCACCACGTGCCCTTCATGTGTGAATTTTATGGCGTTGCCGATGAGGTTCATGACGATCTGGCGCAGGCGTCCCGGATCGCCGCGGGTCAGCACGGGAATGTCGCTGCCGATATTGACGATCATCTCGATGCCCTTGGTGGCGGACTGCAGCGCCATGGTGGCGACGGCTTCGTAGATCACATCGCGTAAATCGAAGCCCACGGACTCGAGCTCGAGGCGGTCGGCCTCGATCTTGGATAGATCCAGCACGTCGTTGATCAGCGAGAGCAGGGCCTTGGCGCTGCTGCGGATGATATCGACGTACTCGCGCTGGTGGGTGTCGAGCGCGGTCTCGGCCAGTATCTGCGACATGCCGATGACGCCGTTCATGGGGGTGCGAATTTCGTGGCTGACATTGGCGAGGAAATTACTTTTCGCGCGGCTCGCGGCTTCGGCGCCTAGCTTGGCGTCCAAGGTTGCCTGCTCGGCGTGCTTGCGTTCGGTGATATCGACGATGGCGCCGGTGATGCGCGTCATTTCGTCGGAATAGCCCCAGGAAACGGTGGCCTTCTCTGCGATCCAGCGCTCGCCGCCGCCGTCCAGCATGACGCGGTATTCGCATTGGTAGTATGGCGCGTCCGGGGTGGCCTCGAGCGGCGCACTGCGGCTGCGCGCGGCATCCTCTGGGTGTACCCGCGACATCAGCTGGTCCAAATCGTCGAGCCGGGTCCCGGACGGTAGGCCTAACAACGTATGGAAATTGTCGGAGCAGATACGGCTGTTGCGGCGAAAATTGAAATCGAAGGTGGCAAGGCCGGCGGCGGTCTGGGCGATGTTGAGCGACTCGGTGGCGTAGCGCAGCTTCTCTTCCAGTTCCTTGCGCTCGGTGATGTCGGTGACGGTGCCGATGGCGCGCGCCGGCTGGCCGGCAGGATCTTTGAGGACTTCACCGCGGCTGGCGAGCCAGCGCACTTCGCCGCTGAGGAGCAGGGTGCGGTATTCGCATTGATACTTGGCGCCGGAGTCGATGGCGGCGCCCAGGGCTAACACCACGGACTCGAGATCTTCGGGATGGATGGTCGCCACCCATTGCTCGCGTGTCAGGGGATCGCTGCCAAGACGGTCGATGAGCTCGAAGAATAGGCGCGTGCCGGTGATATTCCCGGTCATGAGATCCAAGTCCCAGACGCCGAAGCCACCGGCGGCCTGGGCAGATTCCAAGAAATCGGAGGTGCGGGCCATACGAATCCTAAGGCCTGACACGAGGCCCTTAAGGTCAGCTTATCGGCGGCCAGGACGCGCGCTTGAGCTATGATCGGAAATCAAATTCCCAAGGGGAAGCACAGTGCGAACAGTCAAGATTCTGGCGGGTTTGGTGGGCGGAATCGTGGTTCTGGTGGTGGCCGTGCTGGTGGGGGTGTGGCTGTTCGTCAATCCCAACGACTACAAGGGCCGAATTGCCGCCGCGGTGAAGCATTCCACGGGCCGGGACTTGATTTTAAAGGGCGATATCAAGTTATCGGTCTTCCCCTGGGTGGCCCTGGAATTGGGGCCTGCCAGTCTCGGCAATCCGCCCGGGTTCGGCGAGGAGCCATTCCTCGCGTTCGATCACGCCGCGATCCGCGTCAGCCTATTGCGGCTACTGCACCAACGAATGGACATCGACCGGGTCGAAATCGACGGACTCGACGTGCGGCTGCGAAAGAACGACAAGGGGAGCGGCAATTGGGAGGACTTCGGCCAGGCGAAGCAGCCCGAGACCAAGGCGGACAGCGGCGAGACCCATGAGTCCTTCGAAGGGCTGGCGGGCATCAAAATCACGAATGGCCATGTGAGCTACCCTGGGTTCGACGTCCAGAAATTCAATTTGGAGACCGGCTCCTTCGGTGGCTCCGACATGACGCCTGTCAGCATCAGCTTCGAGGCGAATCGCGGCGTGCCGAATGAGAGCGTGACGCTGAACGCCAAGTTCAGCGTAGGCACGGATCCGGGATTCAAGCAGATACGTTTGGCGGCGGTGAACTTCAACGGACTCATTGCCGAGCCCGGCGAGGGCCGGCCGGCGAATTGGGAAGTGTCGGCACCGGCCATGGATGTTGATCTCACGGCGCAGACGGCGGCGGTGCCGGCGTTTGCGATGACGTTCGCGGGCGCGCACGTCACGGGCAAATTGCAGGCGACGAAGCTATTGGACGACTTGCGCTTGACCGGGTCGGTGGCCTTGTCGCCGCTGGTGCTGCTCGAATTCGCGCCGCGATTGGCAGTGACTCTGCCCAAGACTCGAGATCCCAAGGCATTCATGCATTTGTCCGGCAGCACGGATTTTCTGTATGGCGCGAGCGGCATGCGCTTGGATCACTTGACGGCGCAACTCGATGACACGCACCTCAAAGGCAGTGTGGCCTTGGAGGGCGCGCCGCGTGCCGCGAAATTTGATCTGAATGTGGATGAGATCGATGTGAGCCGGTACTTAAGCGCGGACCCCGCGCCGACTTCGCCGGCACCCAAAAAAGTGGCCGAGACCGCCGAGCAGGCGGCTGCTGCGAAGACCATGGATGCGGAGGGCACGCTGACCATGGGGGCGGTGCATTTCGCGCCGCTGGATTTTACGAATGTGAAAGTGACGCTGAGCTCGAAGGACAATGTGGTGCACCTGTACCCGGCGCAGGCGTCGATCGACGGCGGCAGCTATTCCGGCAACATCACGCTGGACCGGCGAACTCCGGTGCCGGCGTTGACGATGGATGAGCACTTGACCGGGGTGGATATGGCGCGCCTGCTGGCGGCGACCTCGTACAAAGGAAAATTATCGGGACACGGCAATGTGAATCTCAAGGCGTCGACGCACGGCGCGGAATTCACTGCGGTGATGCAAAGCCTCAACGGTCATTTCGATGCGAATTTGAGCGAGGGTGCGATCGAAGGGGTGGACTTGGGCTACGAGATCGGGATGGCGCAGGCGTTGGTGAAGCATACATCGCAGCCGACGCGCAGCAACCCACCACGCACGAAATTCGATGCCTGCAAGCTGTCGGCGGAGATCACGGCGGGGGTGGCGAAGACTACGGATCTCGCCCTGTCGACACCGGTTTTAAAGGTGACGGGCCAGGGCAGTGCCAATCTCGTCAACAAGGCCATCGATTTTCAGATGCTGGCGAGTGTGCTCAAAGCACCGGGCGCGAGCGTCGCGGACATCCCCTTGAAGATCACGGGGACCTATGTAGACCCCACAGTGCGGCCGGATGTCGAGGCGTTGGCGAAGGGGCAGGTGAAGCAGAAGCTGCAAGATGTGCTGAAGAAGAATGGTTTGGGCGGGTTGTTCAAGTGAGCTTGGAGCCGGGGCAGTTCAGCGAGCGGCTGCTGGCCTGGTTCGAGGTGCATGGCCGGCATAATTTGCCGTGGCAGGTAAACCCGACGCCGTACCGGGTGTGGGTGTCTGAAGTGATGCTGCAGCAGACGCAGGTGGCTACGGTGATCCCGTACTACGAGCGTTTTATGGCGCGGTTTCCGGATGTGGGCTCGCTGGCAGCGGCGCCGCTCGACGAAGTGCTGCATCTGTGGACGGGCTTGGGGTACTACGCGCGGGCGCGGAATTTGCGCGCCTGTGCGCAGGCATTGGCGGCGCATCACGGCGGGCAATTTCCGCAGGACGTCGAGGCGGTGATGGCGCTGCCCGGCATCGGCAAGTCCACTGCGGGAGCAATTCTGGCGCTGTCGCGCGGCCAGCGGCAGCCGATTCTCGACGGCAATGTGAGGCGGGTACTGGCGCGGGTATTCGGCATTGCGGGGGATCCAGGCTCGGCCGAAGTGGTCGCGAAGTTATGGGCGCAGGCCGACGCCTGCACGCCTGCACAGAATGTAGGCGCGTACACACAAGCCATCATGGATTTGGGCGCGACGCTGTGCACCCGCGCCAATCCCGCGTGCACGGTATGTCCGATGAGTTCCGGGTGCATCGCAGCACTCGAGGGACGACAAGCGGAGCTGCCGGGTCGCAAAATGAAACGGCTTCGAGGATCCCGCGAGGCCACGTTACTGATCGCCGAAACCGACGATGAGGGATCGGTCGCGGTGCTGGTGGAACGCCGCCCCAATGTCGGCCTTTGGGGCGGATTGTGGTCGCCGCCGCAGTTCGAGAGTGAGTTCGCCGCGCTCGACTGGTGCCGGCGCGAAGTCGGCGAGCCCGAAGTGGAGTCGCGGGCCATGGCGCCGATACACCATGCGTTCACGCATTTTGATTTGCGGCTCAATCCTTTGCGAGTGCGGTGCCGGTTACAGGCGTCAGTGCACGACGGAGATGACCGACTCTGGTATCGCTTGGGAAGCCCGCCCCGGGTGGGACTGCCACAACCCATACTGAAGCTATTCGAGCGGCTGCGTCTGGCGCAGGGCGCGTAGGGTAAGATTCGAAGCCATGAGAAAAGTTAATTGTGTAGTGCTCAAGCGCGAGGCTGAGGGCATGGACTACCTCCCTTATCCCGGCGAACTCGGCAAACGGATCTACGCCAGTATTTCCAAGGAAGCCTGGGCGCAATGGGTGGCGCATCAGACCATGCTGATCAATGAGAACCGGCTGACGCCGATCGAACCGAAAGCGCGAGCGTTTTTGGTGGCGGAAATGGAGAAGTTTCTGTTCGGCGGCGGGTCAGAGAAGCCGAAGGAGTTTGTGCCGAAGTAGGGGTGGGAGGCTGGAAGGTCTAAGGAAGCGGCAAGAACGACCAGCGCGCCAGTGTAAGTGGCTGATTCTATGATGTTCGTTGATTTTAGGGGCCGGCCCCTGTTTAATACGCGGCTGTTCGAGAAAGGCCAGGTAGCTCAGTTGGTAGAGCAGCGGACTGAAAATCCGCGTGTCGGGGGTTCAATTCCCTCCCTGGCCACCAAAATCTCTAATGAATCCAAGGTGCTAGCGATGCCATTCGCCGCTGATGCGGTTGCTACTTCCTTAGCTGTAGCCAATTTTGTCCCAAGTTCCGAGCGACCCTCAATCGCGCGCGAGGCGGCGACCAGATGTTCTCCCGGCTGAAAGTGCGCATATCGCCGCACCATCTCCGAGGATTGCCAGCCCCCCATCTCCTGTAACGCAAAGATCGGAGTGCCTGACTGAACATGCCAGCTCGCCCATGTATGGCGCAAATCGTGAAAACGGAGATTCTCAATCCCAGCGCGTTTAAGGGCCTTGTGCCACGCTTTGGTGCTGGTCTGGAAGACCGGCTTGCCATTGTACGAGAACACCCGCACGGGATGCTTACCCACTTGGCGCTTGAGCACGTCGATCGCGTCCTTGTTCAACGGCACCGCGATGGCCTTCTTGCCCTTAGCCTGGTCCGCATGAATCCACGCTAGTCCCTGCTCCATATTGACCTGAGACCATTCGAGCCCCGTGATGTTGGCGCGCCGCAGTCCTGTCGCCAATGCAAACCGCGACATCTCGGCGAGGTGGGTCGGCAGTTCCCGAATAAGCCGATCGGCCTCATCGCGAACCAAGAAGCGTACCCGCCGATCACTCTCGCGAAACATTCGCACTTTCGGTTCACGTTCGAGCCATTCCCACTCGTTCGCCGCTTTTCGCAATATCGCCCGCACGAGTGCCATATACCGATTGGCCGT
>JAYTXS010000452.1:0-3207 GCA_043742845.1 Gammaproteobacteria bacterium | reverse complement strand
GACGCCGAAGTGGTCAAGGCGCCGTTCATCGATCCTCAGGGCGAGCGGCTGCGTGGATAATCCGCGTACCGTGCCACGCGTCATTGAAGCCGACGGCTTGTCCGTCAGCGTCGATGGTGAGTATCTGGCGGCGTCGCTACGTTATTTCGATGCGCAGGGCAGCTTCGCCTCCTCAGCGCGCAACGCGGTGGGTGCGGCGCTGCCGCAGCCGCTGCATATCAGTCGGGCCGAATCGCCAACCAGCTCGGTGTCCTGCATTCTGGTTTGGCGCAGTCCCACCGAGACCTGGTGGTTGAGCAAGGATGCAGCGGCGTTTGCGCGGCTGCAGGCCGAGCTTGCCGTCGCCGACGACGGCTGCCTGGTGGATCAGACGGGCGGTCTGTGCGTCGTTCGGGTGCAAGGGCGAAGAACCGATGATTTGTTGGCGCGTCTGGGTGCGGACAGCGTGATTCCCGGTCTGGGTGAGGCGCGCACCGGCCGATTGGCTGAGGTTCAGGTGACCGCCGTGCGCCTTCAACCGGACGAACTGTGGTTGATCGTCGAGCGAGTGTATGCCGACCATCTGCTCGAATGGATCACTGTCACGGCCCGCGATTTTTAGCGGTGCTTGCCGTCGATGGGTACGGCGTTCCAGGGGGTGTCGGTGATCATACGGAGGGTGCATGCGCGGACGCCGATCGATTAATCGAGCTCTCCGGTACACGCTGAGCGTTCTGATTTCGCTGAGCGCTCTCATGGCACTCCTAGTGGTCTGGCGGGCCCCGGAGGCGCAGTCGTGGTGGTGGCGCATCCGGGACGGGCATCCCATCATGTCATCGACCCAGCCGACGCTCGCGGCTCCGCTGCGCTGGTTCGACGACTACTATGTCGTGGGGGAAATGGGGGAGGGCGCTTTCGCCATTGGCGAACCGCTGTACGGCCAGTGCAATTTCAGTTACCTCATCGTCGGAGCGCAACGCGCTCTGCTGTTCGACACGGGTCCCGGTGTGCGGGATATTTCGCCGGTGGTGCGTGCGCTCACCTCGCTCCCCGTCGAAGTGTTGCCCTCGCATTTGCATTTCGATCACACCGGAAATCTATATCGCCTCGACGACGTGGCACTGCCGGATTTGCCGGCACTGCACGCTCAGGTGCACGACGGCGTGTTTTCGCTGGGCCTGTATCAGAGTTTAGGGTTCATGGAGGGATTCGAACGCAAGCCGTTTCGAGTCGCTCACTGGCTTGAGATCGGCTCCGAAATCGACTTGGGGGAGCGGCGCCTGCAACTGCTGAATGTGCCGGGACACACGCCCGAATCGGTGGTGCTGGTGGATCGCGGCTCCAACCGAGTTTACGCGGGCGATTTCATCTACCCGTCCGACATTTACGCTTTCCTTCCCGGCGCCAGTCTCGCGGACTACGCGGCGAGCGCGCGGCGCCTCGATGCGATGGTGGACGACCAAACGAAATTCCATGGCGCACACGGCTGCGATCGTCCGCCGCTGGTGGATGTTCCTACCCTGACGCGAGCGGACGTAAGGGCTCTCGGGGATGCGCTGGCGCTTGCAGCCAACAGCGCAGGTCCCTTGGGTCACGGATGGTTTCCGCGGGTCGTGCCGGTCAGTCAGCGGGTGACATTGCTGGCGACGTACCCGTGGATGGCGCGTTGATTGTCCCGGCATCGATAGATGGTGGCCGGATGCACATTAAAGGTACGAGCTACCTCGCTGATGGAGCGGCCTTGCTTCAGCAGTTCTTGGGCAGGCTTCGGCTTCGTTCATCGGTGTGTATACTGTAGTTCCTTCGTACACACTCCAACGGACTCATTTATGCGCACCAACATCGTGATCGATGAGGAGCTCATGACGGAGGCCTTGCGTCTCACCGGCATTCGCACCAAGCGTCGCGTTGTTGAGGACTCCCTTCGCCTGATGATCCAGGTGAAGCGGCAAGAGCGCATTCGTGCCGCTCGCGGAAAGCTTACTTGGAAAGGCGATCTTGAGGCCATGCGGAAAGATCGTTGAACTCTTATGGTTCTCGTCGACACTTCGGTCTGGATCGACTATTTCAACGGCAAGACGAATGCGGAATCTGTCCAATTGGACGGACTCCTGGGATCTGGAGACCTCATCACCGGTGACTTGATTCTGGCCGAACTCCTGCAGGGGTTTGCGCGAGATGCGGATTTTCGGCGGGCGCGGCAACTGATGGAGAGTCTGCCGTGCGTGGATTTGGTGGGACACGATATTACAATCCGTGCGGCCGAGAATTTCAGGCAATTGCGCCGCCAGGGCATCACGGTCAGAAAGACCATCGATGTGATGATCGCGACCTATTGTATCGCCAATGAACACGCGCTCTTACACCGAGATAAGGATTTTACCGTTTTCGAGCGCCATCTCGGGCTACAGGTCGTACGGTAGCGGCCAACTGACTTTCCGGTCTGGATCGCCCTATTGCTGCTTCATTCTGGATGGGGTTCGCCGTGTCTCGAACTACTGCGATCGATAGCGGTCGACCGGGAAGTAGAGGGTACCTAAGAAGTTCAGTTGCGCAAAGGGCGTCGGCGACAAGTGCCGCTGCACCTCGCTCGCGATGGAGTTGCCGCTGCGTGCGCGTCGATCCATGATGCCTTGAAGTTCCTGGATGTTGTGCGCCAGCACCTCAGAAGAATGGCTGCTGGTCGAATGGCCAATATCGCAGGAGAAACCCGTACATTACTGGTTGTGCACCTTGGCGGCGAACACTTCAATTAAAAAACTCGTGGGAACCGCGATGGGCCGGTGGCGAATCGAGCGCGACTATCAGGAGCTGAAATCAGAGCTGGGACTGCATCACTATGAAGGACGGAATTGGCGTGGCTTTCATCATCACGGGAGTCTGTGCATCGCGGCCTACGGCTTTCTGATGCGCGAGCGATTGCGCAGTAAAAAGAACTCCGCTCGACTCAAAGCGCCTGCCGTACCCAAAGGCTAGCGCCCGCGCGGGTCTGGCTCCAAGGCAGCGGCACGTTCCTAACTCGATCGCCACGCTGGCTTTCAGCCTCGCTCGACTTATCGCCAGAGGATTGCCACTCTGCCCGTGCTGCGGCGTAACCAAACGTGGACGGAAGCGCCATTATTAACACAGTGGCTCTTCGTGATTTCCTGTGGGCAAATAAGTCGTCATTTTAGGGCTGCGGACCTGGTTTTAGCGGCATAAGATGCACGCCGTCGAGGCGCGATATTT
>JAYTXS010000451.1:0-2917 GCA_043742845.1 Gammaproteobacteria bacterium | reverse complement strand
GCGGGCGTGCATCCCGACCAGCTGCGTTCACTCGCGGATCTGGCTCGCTTCCCGTTCACCACCAAGGCAGATCTGAGAGAAGCCTACCCCTTCGGTTTTTTTTCCGTGCCCAAGGAACAATTGGCGCGTATTCACGCATCCTCCGGCACCACCGGCAAGCCGACCGTGGTCGGCTATACGCGCAACGACATCGCCACCTGGGGCAATTTGGTGGCGCGCTCGATTCGGGCAGCCGGCGGCCGGCGCGGGATGATGGTGCACGTTGCCTACGGCTACGGGCTGTTCACAGGCGGTCTTGGCGCGCACTACGGTGCGGAGGCGGCCGGGTGTACGGTGATTCCCATGTCGGGAGGCCAGACGGAAAAGCAGGTGCAATTGATCCAGGACTTCGCGCCACAGATCATCATGGTGACGCCGAGCTACATGCTCACCATTCTCGATGAATTCAGGCGCCAGGGGGTGGACCCGCGTTCGACGTCGCTGCGTATCGGCATCTTCGGTGCTGAGCCTTGGGGCGACGGCATACGTGCCGAAATTGAATCTGCGTTCGATATCGACGCCTGCGACATTTACGGTCTGTCGGAAGTCATGGGGCCGGGAGTTGCGCAGGAATTCGCCGGCACCAAACAGGGATCCACCATCTGGGAGGATCACTTCATCGCCGAGATCGTGGATCCCACAGGACAACCGGTCGCGGACGGCGAAGCAGGCGAATTGGTCTTCACCTCGCTGACCAAGGAGGCGATGCCCATCATTCGGTATCGCACGCGCGACTTGACGCGGCTGCTGCCCGGGACCGTAACCAAGATGCGGCGCATGGCAAAAATTAGCGGCCGCAGCGACGACATGCTGATTATTAGGGGCGTCAACGTCTTTCCATCGCAAATCGAAGAATTAATTCTGTGTTGCGAAGGTTTGGCGCCGCACTTCACGATCGAGGTAACGCGCCCTAGTCGTCTCGACGAGATCTCGATAGTCGTGGAAGCGCGGCCCGAAATCGCCGATGATGTGCGCCAGGCGCAGGGTAAACCGCTCGTCGCCATGCTCAAGGACAATGTTGGAATATCCGCCCACATTCGAGTGGCTGCGAGCGGCTCGCTGCCGCGCTCAGCCGGCAAGGCCAACCGTGTCAAGGACAGCCGCTAGTAAGGACAGGGTGCGACTGCCCGCCATACTGATCGCGGTCATAGCGGCGGTGGGCTGCAGTGCGACCTGCCATGCACAGGAGCCGCCCGCGGTGATGGACGATGTGGTGGTGACGGGAGAGCGCACGGGGCCCGGCATGTGGCGTGTGCATCGTGGCACTGCGCAAGTGTGGATTCTGGGCAGCATGTCGCCTCTCCCGAAGGGCATTACCTGGCGTTCGAAGCAGGTCGAACAGGTCCTTGAAGGTTCCAGTCAGGTGCTGGTGCAAAAGCCCTTTGAGATCGGCATCGCACGGATACTGTGGTTGCTGATCACGGAGCGTAACTCCTTGCTGGTGCGTGGCGGCAGGCGGCTCAAAGATGTACTGCCGCCGGATCTACACGCGCGGTTTTCTGCACAGCGCACCAAATACACCGATGATCCGAACAAATGGGAACGCTTCCGGCCGTTGATTGCGGCGGCATTCCTCCAACGGGAGGCGTTCCACCAAGTGGGTCTCTCCACGCGACTGGACATTGGGGCAGCCGTGCGCACGCTTGCAAAGGATCGCAAGGTCCGAGTCGAGGAATTGAAAATTGCAGGGGTCAGCGACGTGATGGACGCGCTGAAGACGCTGCCGCCGGCGACGGAAAATGCTTGCGTGGCTGCCTCACTCGTCACCGTCGAGCGCGATCTGCCGCGTCTGCTCGATCGCGCGCAGGCTTGGGCGAACGGCAATGTAGAGCGCATTGCGAAATTGCGCGAGCCCGCTGAGGTCGATGCCTGCAGGGCCGCGCTCGATAAGGGCGTGGGGGCGGCCGAGCTGATTGGCCGGATGCGCCGCAGCTGGCTCGCCGTCATCGAGAAGTACTTGCAAAGCGGGGGAGAGACGTTGGCCGTGGTGAACATGGACATGTTGCTCGAACCCGGCGGGCTGCTCGAGGAACTTCGCGCGAAAGGATACGAAGTCGATGCGCCCTGAGACGCTGCCGCGGCAGCGCGGCTGGTGAGCGAAAGGATGCAGGGTGCGCGCTGGGTCCGAAGCCGGATCGCACGCATCGCTGCGTTGCTTCTGACGATTGCCTGCTGCGCCGGGGCCGGCGCCACGGGAGGCAATAGCCCGCCCTGGAAGCTCACCGTAGGCGAGTATCTGTACGACCGCTACGCCGGTTCCGACGTCAATTTGCGCTGGCGCGCGGATGACACGAGCGCATGGGTTGGGGCTTACAGCGACCAGATCTTCGGCACGCAGGCGCGCGCCGGCGCCGACACTTCCATCGATGCCGGTCAATACGTTCAGCTGCAGCCCTCGTTGCAAGTCGCCTCGCGCGGATTCGTCGGCGGCAGTTTGAACGTGCAGGCCGGCGCCGCTTGGTACGGTATGGCGGGGATCGGGCGCACGGATGCGCGGCCGTACTTCAATCTCAACTTTGATCCGAACGATGCGCTGACCTTCGGCGCCGGCCATCATGCGGCAGACGGCACAAGCTATACGGTGTTTGTGATCGCCGATGACCGTTTTCATACCGGGCAGCGCGATTGGCACGCGAACGCTCAGATTCCCTTCGGCGATTCGCACGCCACCTTGGATCTAATGCATAAGAGCGGGCTCAGCGATGTCGGAAGGATCACCGGCTGGGGTTACAGCGCAAACTGGGATTGGCCGACGTGGTTCCTGCGCGTGGCATATGATCCGTATCAGAATTTCTCGGCGCAGAACGCCTGGCGACTGGCCGGTGGCGTTAGATTCTAAAGTCTCGCGACCCGCACCTTGGTAGCATGGTGTGGGCAC
>JAYTXS010000450.1:0-9502 GCA_043742845.1 Gammaproteobacteria bacterium | reverse complement strand
ATGATCCAGTATAGGCCGGGGCCGCGCAGACCATTATAGCGGCCGAGCCTGAATACCACGCCGCGCTCATACTCCTGCGCCACGCGCAGGCCCGAAAAGGCGACGATGACCAAACCGATGATCAATAGATCCACGATCGGAGGCATGGGGCTAGTTTAGCCCTATCAGCGTGGCCGCGCTATTTCAGCGATAATTCCAAGCGAACAAGTCCGTCCTGATCCTTGGCTTTGTCATTTGCGACCAAGAACACTCGCGCGGGATCTAGCTGTGTGTCCGTCAACAACACCTGCTGCACCGCCTTCGCTCGTTGCTGCCCCAACGTCGTGAGGTCGGAATCGCTGATGACGATATGCTCGTGCAAGGCCTTACTGAGAAATTCCAGCTTCGCCGCGGCGAGCTCGGGCTTGGTCTTGATATCGGTAATCGCCGTCGGAAATTTCGGTTCGCCGCCGAAGCCCTTTTTATATAGTTCCGTCAGGAGCTCGCCCTTGGCCGGCGCGTCCAACTGTTCATACTCCGCCGGCGGCGCTTTTTTCTGCGGCGATTTCGCGGACTGCAGATCATGCACCCGCGCCGTGAACTGCAGCTCTGCCAATGCCGGGCGGTCGAGTTCGCTGACCCACGCAATCGGTATCTGGATTTTGAGCTGCGGGCGCTCGCTCAAGGCCTTGACTATTGCCCGCGCCTTATTCGTGGCGGCTGTATCGAGCTGTGCCGCTCCTGGGCGAAAATCTACGAATTGCAAATCAGGGCCGCCGCCGAACAAGGAACCGAGCAAAGCGAACGGCGCCGTGACGGCTTTCTCGAGAATATTGACGAACACCTTCCAGATGATGGGCCCGAGCCGAAAATTCGGGTCGTCGAGCGTGCCGGTAATGGGAATATCCAGATCGATCACGCCATTGCGATCCTTGAGCAGCGCCACCGCCAACTTGACCGGCAAGGAAACTGCGTCTTTGCTGGCGGTCTTGTCCCCGAATTCAAGCTGCTCCACGGTGATGTGGTGCTGGGCATCGAGCTTGCGGCCATCCACCTTGTAGTGCAGCTCGGTGGTGAGTTTGCCCTTGGTGATGTTGTAACCCGCGAATTTTCCCGAGTAAGGATTGAAGGTGCTGAGTTCCATATTGCGGAAACTCAAGGAAATGTCCGTATACAAAGAGCCGCTCAGAACATTGACCTCGCCCGTGATCGCAACCGGCGAGAACTCGTCCACTGCGCCGCGAATGTCCACCTTCGCCCTGGAATTGGCTTTTGAGGATAGGCCGCTGACAGTGCCCTCAATTTTCTGAATGCCGGTGGAAAAATTAGGCTGCACCGACAGGTCCGCAAAATTAGCTTGGCTGCCGTGCAAAACGATTTTCTTGATGGCCATCGGCATCGTAGCGTCGGGCGGCGCAGACGGCGCCGCAGCACTCCCCGCTTTGGCCCGCACGGACTTAGCCGCGGTCGGCTGAGGCTTGATAGCCGCCGTCGCTACCACCGGTGCCTGGCCGCCTGGTGCCGGTGCCACTACGGTCGCCCCCGGACCGGCCAGCACCCGCGTCACGTTCAAGCTGGTGTCCGGTTCAACCATGACGCGCGCGTACAGCTTATTTGCCACGACTTGGTCGATATCGAGACGATCGGGTGCGTGCTGGTAACTGAGGCCCAGAATGTCCAATCGATCCCAATTGATGAAATCCTGGTGCAGGGCATTATCGACCGTGTGTACACCGGCAACGCTCAAATTTCCCGCGAATAGCACCGCGGGCTTTTGCGCCCCATAGCGTAGTTTGGCATCGCCGCTCAAGCGGCCGCCGAGCAGCGACATCGAGGTGTGCTGCGCAATATAGGGCTGTAGCGCCTTGAGTTCGATGTCGGCCAGCTTCAACGCCACGCTGGCGGACAGGGGTTGCGGAGTGACATCGCCAATGATGCCAATGGAGCCTGCATCGTTGATGCGGGCATTAAGACTCACGGACACAGGCTTGGTGAGATCGAGACTGGCGCCGACCACTTTGATCGACAGCGGTGCCAGCAGCACCTTCGTCGCGGGCGCGGTACTGCGATCTTGCGCTGAAATGCTGGCGTCCTGCAGCTCAAACTCGTGCAGATCGAAACTCCACGGTGGGGCCGCCGCCGCGGCCGATGCACTGCTGGGTGTTGCCGTAGGTAACGATGCTGCCGTTGTCTGTACGTTCGTTGGGGATTGAGCCAGCTTCAGTAAATTGAACGTTCCATCGGACTCCAGCCACGTCAGCAGCTTGAGCCCCTTGATCGACAGCGAGTCGACGTGCGCTTGGCGCCCTGCAAGGTCCACGCTGGTTCCGCTTACCAGCAGCGACGGCACCGTGACCCAATCTGCGTCCGCGCCCTTCGCTCGCACCGCGAGATCGTTGAGCGCAATCTTCGATATCGCCGCTTGGAAATTGACGCTGTCCCGCAATGAGAATTTGTAGGTCGCGTTCAAATCGATGACCCCGGAATTGACCGCAAAATTCAGGCGATCCTCGAGATACTCCCAAATCGTGTGCGCTTGCAATCCGTCGATCTGAAACTCGCCGTCGGATTCGATGGGCTGCACGGACACGTGTCCATGCCACTCCACCCGCTCGCCAAGCTTCGAGGCGCCGCTCAAGGTGAACCGGCCACCGTCTACCCCCGTGGTGAAGTTCATCAATTCGAAGTTGATTGGCTCCAAGCGCGCCGCGAACGCGGACGGCCGACTGTGATCTTCGTAGGAGACCAATCCCTTGCTGACCTTGAAAGAGCCTATGCGCAGCGCCGGCAGCGGCCCGTTCTTCGCCTGCGGCGGCGGCGCTGCGGGCGGCGATTTCGGTCGCAGCTGCAACAGATTAAGATTGCCGTCCTTTGCCACGACGGCGTTGACATAGGGCGAGTCGATGTCGATGTTGGCAAACGAGTACGCCCGGTGCCACAGCGAGGACAGCTCGAAATCGACGAACAGGCGCTCGAAGCCCAGTAATTTCTCCCCACTGGGGGAGGCCAACGTGAGCTTTCTGACGTCGAGCTGGAAAGAAAAAGGATTGAAGCGGATCTCGCCGACTGTCGGAGTCACGCCCAAGGTCTTCGGAATGTTCTCCATCAGCGCTGAACGCAGCAAGCGCGGCACGAGTACGAATCCCGCCAAGGCGTACAGCGCCAGTAACAACGCTACCAGCGCGGAAATCCGCAAGGCTTTTTTTCTAGAAATTTGCAGCACCGGACATCCCACGAACTCGCCGACTGCCGACCGAGAGCGTCAGTCTAGCAAAATTTGCCGCCGCAGCGCTGCTAGCGCTTATTGCGCTGAATGAGTCGCTTGCGTTTGCGCACCTGGCGGGGTGTTAGAGGATTGCGCTTACCGGCGAATGGATTCTCATCGCCGCGGAAGGCAACGCGCACCGGCGTGCCCATCAAGTCGAATGCCTTGCGATACACGTTGACCAAGTATCGCCGGTAAGCGTCCGGCACATGATCGGTCTGATTGCCGTGGATGACCACCACGGGTGGGTTGCGACCGCCTTGGTGGGCATAGCGCAGCTTGATGCGCCGGCCGCTGACCAGCGGCGGCTGATGGCTTTCGACGGCCGCCTCGAGCACCCGGGTCAACTCCGGCGTGCTCATGTCGCGAGTAGCTGCGGCGTATACCTTGCGCACTTCTGCGAACAGTTCGCCGACGCCGCTGCCGTGCCGCGCAGAAATGAAATGCAGCGGCGCAAAATCGGCAAATTGCAGACGCTGTTGGATTTGCCCACGAATCAGGTCACGCTGTTCGGTGGGAATGTTGTCCCACTTGTTGACCGCGAGCACCAGTGCCCGCCCCTGTTCGATCACCGTACCCAACAAGCTCGCGTCCTGCTCGGCGACATTGTCGTGCGCATCCATCACCACCACCACCACATGAGCGGTTTCAATCGCCTGCAGGGTTTTAACGACACTGAACTTCTCGACCGCTTCTTCGACGCGCGAACGGCGCCGCAGGCCGGCGGTATCGATCAGCGTGTAGCGCTCGCCGTCGCGCTCGAACGGTACCAGCACCGCATCGCGCGTGGTGCCGGGCTGATCGAAGGCCACCATGCGATCTTCGCCGAGCAGGCGATTGATCAAGGTGCTCTTGCCGACGTTCGGGCGACCGATGACCGCCACTTTGATGCCGGTGACTTCCGGACCGTCGTGCGGATCGGGGGTCAATCCGGTCAGCGCGGCCTCGAGCAGCGAAATCACCCCTTGATCGTGGGCGGCCGCGATCGGGTGCGGTTCGCCCAAGCCCATCTGGTGAAAATCGGCCACCGCGATGTCGTGATCGAACCCTTCGGTTTTGTTGACCGCCAGGAATACCGGCTTGCCGCTGCGGCGCGCGAGTTGCGCGACAAACTGGTCCCGGGGGGTGACTCCTGCGCGTCCGTCCACCAGTACGATGAGCCGGTCCGCTTCGCTGATGGCGCGCTCGGTTTGCGCAATCATCAGGCTTTCAATGACGTCGGCATTCTCGACCAGGCCGCCGGTGTCCACCACGATGCACGGGACTTCCGTGCGTCGCGCAAACCCATACTGGCGGTCCCGGGTGAGTCCTGGCAGATCGGCGACCAGCGCATCACGGGTGCCGGTCATGGCATTGAACAAGGTCGATTTGCCTACATTGGGTCGACCAATCAATGCGACTACCGGCAGCATCGCCTCTAAACCTAAGGCTTTGGCGGCGGGGTTACAGGATCGGACCCTGTCACGGTCCCCGGTACGGCCGCCGGAGCCGCAGGTTCCACCACAGCGGGCGACGCGGGCGCAGACTCTGGAGTCGCTGGCACGGCAGCCGGCGTCGCTGGCGAGGCAGCCGGCGTTGCCGACTCGACCGCGGGCGCAGCAACTGCTGCTGCGGGCCGCGTGGGCGCCGCGGCGCCGGCACGGGGCGTTGCGCGATAGGCAGCCAACTTGCCGCCGTCGGTCAGTACGATCACCGTATCACCCACCGCGATCGGCGAATTCGTAACCCGCTCCTTGGCAATGCGCTCTCTCGCCACGAGCTCGCCGGTGGTCTTATCCAGCCAATGCAAGTAGCCCTGGAAATCCGCGACGGCCACGGCCGTGCTGGTCAACACGGGCGTGCTCAAACGACGCAGCTTCATTTTCTGATTGCGCCACAGCTCGGAGCCGTCTCGCTGGCGCAGCGCCACCACGATGCCATCCGACTGGGTAACATATAAATTGTCGTCGTCCGCCACCAGCCCGCGGTAACTCGACATGTCATGCGCCCACCAGATCTGACCCGAATCGAGCGCCAGCATTGCGGTGCGTCCTTGATAGCCGGCGGCGAACACATTGTCGCCCACGGCGCGAACCGTGGAATCGATGTCCACCAACCGATCGAGCTCCGTGCGGCCGTGGGGCGTCGCCAACGCCGTGTCCCATACCGTGTCGCCGGAGCTGAGGGAAACCGCCATCACCTTGCCGTTGTCAAAACCACTGATGGCCACTTCCTTGGCAATGATGGGTGTGGCCGTACCGCGCAGGCTCAGGCGCGGTACCTGCTGTTCGACAGACCACAGTGTCTTGCCGTTGTGCACATCGAAGCCATGCAACCGGCCATCGACCGAACGCATGACGACGATCTTCTCGTTGATCGCAGGTGCAGACAGCAATTCGGAATTCACGTGCGCGCGCCACACCTCGCGCCCGGTGGCGCCGTCCAACGCCACGACGACTCCCTTGCTGGTGCCCAACACGACCAGCCCTTGGCCCGCGCCAGGACCCGCGGATATCGGCATTTTTAACTTCTTTTCCCAGACGTGGCGGCCGGTCTCCACGGCAACGGCGAGCACTTCCCCCTTGTGCGAAGCGGCGAACACCAAGCCATTGTCAGCCGCAGGCCCGAGGCCCAAGCGCAGCACGATTTGCTTCTTGCCGCCGCCCACGCCCTCGCCCCACAGCTTCTTGATGGGCAGGGTTTCGGGGAATTTCACCAGAACGGCCGGCGGCTCGACGTCTTTGTCTTTGCTGCAACCGGCTGCGGTGAGCAGCGCCGCCAGGCCCAAAGCAAGCAATAATCGCATCAGGGTTTAGCCTTGTTTAAAGTGTCTACGGAAACCGCCTTTGCAGACGGAGCCGGGTCGGCGCCGAGGTCCTGGATCTTCAACTCCAGCAACGACGCATTGATGCCGCCACGATCGGCGGCGGCCAACGCTCCCTGGTATTCCGTCACCGCATGCGCCGTGTCCTTCTTCACAAAATAGGCGTCGCCGCGCACCTCGTGATAACGCGCCGCGAATGAAGGTGGAATGGGGTCCGCCAGTGTCTTGATCGCCTCATCCGGCTTTCCTTGATCGGTCAGAATCCGAGCCAGGCGCAGTCGGGCGATCTGCCGCAATTCCGAATCCTTCGAATCGTTCATCACCTGCGTCAGCGGCGCGATGGCCTGGTCGGAGTGGCCGTCGTCCAGGTCGAGCCGGGCCAGCGTCAGTTGCGCCTGGTCGGCATACGGAGAGTTCGCATAATCCTTGATGAGGGCTTCGGCAATCTGTCGAGACTTGCCATGATCATTGGCCTGCAACGCGGCCGTCATGGTGCCGAACTGGGTCGCCGCCTGGAGCGCACGGCCCTCGCTGTAGCTTTTGTAATATTGATAGCCGAAAAATCCGGCTGCGCCGACCAATACTCCGCCGATGATCCACGGTGCGTACTCCACGAACGCGTGTTTGACCACCTCTAACTGTTCGTCATCCGTCAAGTAATCTTCTGCCATGGCTTCTCCGCTACCCGCCCTTAAGACCTAACAACACCCCTAAGCGTTCACTGATTTGGCCGACGGGACACTCTTCTTGCGCCATCTCACGGCGCAAAGCCTTCACGGCGACTACGCCGCGGGCCATCTCGTCATCCCCCAAAAGAATCGCAAACTGCGCGCCGCTCTTGTCCGCACGCTTGAATTGTGTCTTGAAACTGCCGCCCCCGAGGTTGATTTGCAACGCGAGTTGCGGCCAAGCATCGCGCAGCTGCTCCGCCAGCTTGAACCCCGCAACCTCCGTGTGTTCCCCTGCCAGCACCAAATACACTTGCGGCGGGGCGCGCTGCAGCCCTAGTCCCTGCTTTTCGAGCAGCATGACTATCCGTTCCTGGCCCATGGCCCAGCCGATCCCGGGCGTGCCCGCGCCGCCCAATTGGGCTACCAAGCCGTCGTAGCGTCCGCCGGCGCACAGCGTGCTCTGAGCGCCCAAGGCATCCGTCGTCCACTCGAAAACCGTACGGGTGTAATAGTCGAGTCCGCGGACCAGGTGCGGTTCGACATGATACTCGATGCCGGCGCTGCGCAGGTGAGCGCACAGCGACTCGAAATGAGTGCGCGACTCGATGTCCAGGGAGTCGAGCAGCAGCGGCGCCCGGTCGATAAGAGGCCGCATGTCTGGATTCTTGCTGTCGAGTATGCGCAGCGGATTGCCCACGAGCCGCCGCTTGCTGTCCTCATCGAGGGCGGCCTCGTGGCTGCTGAAATAGGCCGTCAGCGCCTCGCGATAGGCCGCACGTGACGCAGGGGTGCCCAGTGAGTTCACCAGGAGTCTCGGTTGGGTCAAGCCCAGGCGCCGCAACAGCCGCGCCGACAGCAGGATCATTTCGGCGTCCACATCCGGTCCTTCGAAACCGAATGCTTCCGCATCGATCTGGTGGAATTGGCGGTAACGGCCCGCCTGCGGCCGCTCGCGCCGGAACATCGGCCCCATGCACCAGACACGCAAGCGGCCCTCGCGCAGCATGCCGTTCGAGATCACCGCGCGCACGATGCCGGCGGTCGCTTCCGGGCGCAGCGTGATGTGATCCGCCCCCTGATCCACGAAGCTGAACATCTCCTTCTCGACGATATCCGTAAAGTCGCCGATTGAGCGTTTGAACAGCTGGGTTTGCTCGATTATCGGTACGCGGAATTCCTCGTAACCGTAAGCGGCAAACACTTCACGAGTGATGCGCTCGAGGTGCTGCCAGGCTGCGATTTGCGCGGGCAACACATCATGCACGCCGCGTAATGGCTCGATGATCTTGCTCAAGAGCCGCTCCGCTCAGCCGGTCGGGCGCGCATTGCGCGCCGGCGCGGCAGCCGGAGCCGCGGCAGTCCCGCCCGCGCGAACCGCGCCGGGTGTCGCCGAGCCGGGCGTCGCCGCACTGTGAGAGTCGCGGCGCAGAACGCCATCCGCGCCGGCCTCGAATCGCGCCACATCGCCGGCCAGGAATTGCGGCCCGATCGCCACCGTGCGGTTGTTGACCTCGAGTTGCACGCCGCTGGCAAAACCCAAGTACACCCGCATGGGCGCAGGTCCCGCCACGGTCCTTACGGTGTTCGCACGGCCCTTGCCGGCGAATGTGCGCCGCCCCAGCGCGTCGTGGATATCGACCCAGGAGTCGGCGGAAAAGCTCAGGCGCAGTCGCGCGTGGCCTGCGCCCGCCAACGCGTCGCTCTCCGGGGGTACAGGCGCCGCGGCGGCCGCAGTCGAAGGCGCTGCAACTGCCGAGGCGCTGCTCGGCGGCAACGCAGCTGCTGCGGTTACAGCGCCCGCGGGCTCGTCCACGGCGGCGTTGGCCGCTGCGCGGGGGGCGGTTGCTGCCGGCGCGACGCTCTCAGGCGAGGTCCCGCGGTGATGCCATGGCTTCCACCACAGCACGCCTCCGACCAGCAACAGCACCGCCAGCGATCCTGCGATCTGCAGCCAGGGCAAATTGCTGACGGCCGGTGCGTCGGTTCGCAGCCGCACGTTGGCAGGCGCAGGCGAGGGTGTTCTCGGCGCCTGCGAACGCGACTCGTAGCCGGCCATGATTTGCGCCGCGGGCAATCCCAGCAACGCGGCATATCTCTTCAAATGCCCCTTGGCATACACCGCCGGTCCGACCCGCTCGTAGTCCTCCGCCTCGAGCGCATCGATGACCCAGCCATCGAGATGCAGCTCATCGGCCGCCTTCTGTGCGCTCAGTCCTCGACGCTCACGTTCGGCCTTGAGCCGCGCTCCGATGCTGACAATCGCATCCGTCATCGATCAACGCCGGAACGCATCATCTGTGCCTGCTGCGAGTCGGGATACTCACTTTGCACGCGCCGCGCATAGCCCGCAGCAGCGACGGCATCTCCCAGCTTGCGCTCAGCCCGAAACCCCAGCCACAGCACCTCGGCAGTCGGCGGGTTCACCGCCAGATAGCGTTTCACGATCTCGCGGGCCTGCTCGGCGTCGCCGCGATCGAACGCAATATTGCCGAGCTGCAACAGCGCTTCGGGCATATTCGGACGGATGGCCAACGCCTTGTTGAAATAGCGTTCGGCGTCGAGCACATCGCCGGTGCCTCGTGAACAAACCCCCGCGTTGACCAGCGCCACCTCGGGTGTTTGATACAGCGGACTGCTCGCGACTTGCAGGAAGAGCTTCTCTCCCTCGATGGCTTTTCCGGTGCGGCACAGATATCCCGCATAGTTGTTCTGAGTGTTCGGATCGCCCTTGCCCAAGCGATAGCCGGTGACATAGGCGCGATCAGCCTTGGGCATATCGTTCAG
>JAYTXS010000449.1:0-14136 GCA_043742845.1 Gammaproteobacteria bacterium | reverse complement strand
AACGTGGATGGCCTGAAAGAATACACCACCGTCCAAGTCGTGAACGTCGCACTGTAGATGCGTGGCACTGTAGAGGCGTAAAGGGGGAATGAACCGGTGATCGAGTATCGGCACAACCCGGCGTCAATTCGTGCGTTGGTGCGAGAGGATGCCGTGCATCGAGACGTGTACACGAATCCGGAGATATTCGCTCTGGAAATGGAGCGGCTGTGGGCATCGGCCTGGATCTACGTCGGGCACGATTCGCAGGTGCCGAATCCCGGCGATTTCCATACGGCGAACATCGCCGGTCAACCCCTGCTGATGCTGCGAGGCAACGACGGCGTGGTGCGGGTATTAATCAATCGATGCGCGCACAAAGGCGCCAAGATCGTTGGCGCAGGTTCGGGAAATTGCGGCAAGCTGCTGCGCTGCTCCTACCATGGCTGGACGTATACATTGGACGGTACGCTGCGCACCGTGCCCGTCAAGAGTGGTTATGCCGACACTCGATTCGCCGAATCGGAAGCATCCAAGGGGTTGAGCTCGGCTGCGGCCATCGCCATTTACCGCGGCTTTGTTTTCGTGCGGCTGAGCCAATCAGGAGCGGGCTTCGAGGAATACTTCGGCGACAGCTTGAGTTCGATCGACAATCTGGCGGACCGCTCGCCGCTGGGCCGCCTCGAGGTTGTCGGAGCGCCGCTACGCTACATGCACAACAGCAATTGGAAAATGTTCGTGGAGAATCTCAATGACACCATGCATCCGATGGTGGCACACGAGTCCTCGGCGGGCACCGCGCGTGAGTTATGGCAGACTCAACCGCCTGAGATGCCAAAACCCATGGTGATCGAACAATTCCTGCCGTTCGTATCGAACTACGATTTCTTCGACAAGATGGGCGTCAAGATTTACGACCATGGCCACAGCTACACGGGGGTGAATTTTTCGATTCACTCGAGCTATTCGGCGATACCGGAATATGCCTCGCAAATGGAGGCAGCTTACGGCGCCGAGCGCGCGCGGGCCATTCTCGGCGAGTCGCGTCATAACACCGTCTACTATCCGAGTTTGACCGTCAAAGGCGCCATCCAGACCATCCGCGTCGTGAGGCCCATTGCGGTGAACCAAACTCTGATCGAGAGTTTCACCCTGCGGCTGGTCGGCGCTGCGCCGGCGTTGCTCGAACGCAGCGCGACTTATAATCGCCTCATCAACGCTCCCACGTCGATGGTGGGACATGACGATTTGTATTGTTATCGCGCCATCCAAGAAGGGCTGGCGGGGAACGGCAATGAGTGGGTCAGCATGCATCGCAACTACTCGGATAGCGAAAAGGAGCCAGGAACGCAGGGGACCCACAACGGTACCAGCGAGGTGTCCATGCGCGGCCAGTTCCGTGCTTGGGCCGCTGCAATGACGGCGGACGGGGCCGTCAAATAGTGGATACCTCCCGCGACGATAAAGCGCTGATCGAGTTCGTCTATTTCGAAGCTCGTCTCATCGACGAAAAGCGCTTCGAGGAATGGTACGACTTGTACGCCGACGATTGTCGGTATTGGATGCCGCTGATGCGAGATCAGCCGCCGGACGCGGGCCATACCTCGTTGTTCGACGAGGATAAATTGCTGCTGAAAATCCGCATCGAGCGGCTGCGCAACCCGAAGTCATATTCACAAGCCGTCCCCAGTTGGTGCCAGCACATTATGCAGGCGCCTAGCATTGAAAGGCGCGAAGTGCATACGGGCATCGTCGTTCTGCGAACGCCCTTCCTGTACGTGGAGTATCAACAGGATCAGCAGGAGACCTACTGCGGCGTCGCCTGGCATCATCTGCGCACGGCTGCGGGAAAAATCCTGATTGCGGTCAAGAAAATCGAGCTGCTGAATCGCGACGCTCCGTTGCCCTCGTTGCAGCTCTTTCCGTGAGGTCGATCAGATGCAAGCAACGGATCCTATGAGAAGAGTGGTGGTGACGGGAGGCAGTTCCGGCATCGGCTTGGCTGCCGCGCAGGCGTTTCTCGAAGCCGGATACGAGGTCGTCAATATTTCGCGGCGCGGCTGTCCGTTGAATTCGCCGCGTCTGACGTCGATCACGGTCGATCTGTCGGATGCCGCGGCGACGCGTGAAGCGGTGCTGACGGCAGCGGACAGGACACCCGCGACTACCATCGTGCACTGCGCCGGTGCGATTCGGGAAAAGCCGATAGAGGCTGTGACTCACGCGGACCTCGAAGCGCTCAGCAATCTGCACCTCGGTGCGGCCCTGTCTCTCGTGCAGGCGAATCTTCCGGCCATGAAGCAGGCCCATTACGGCCGTGTGGTGCTCATTTCCTCGCGCGCGGTTCTAGGGCTAGCCAAACGGACTGCCTACTCGGCGACCAAGGCAGGCATGCTGGGACTGGCGCGTACCTGGTCGCTGGAACTTGTCGGTCATGGGATTACGGTGAATGTCGTGGCTCCGGGCCCGATTGCCGAAACCGAAATGTTCGAAGAGATCATTCCGGCGGCCAGCGCCAAGATGGCGGCAGCGGCCAAGCAAGTGCCGGTGGGTCGATTCGGCACGCCGCAGGATGTCGCGCGCGCCATCATGTTCTTCGCGGCTCCCGAGGCATCCTTTGTGACGGGGCAGACACTGTTTGTTTGCGGCGGCACCTCCGTCGGCAGCATCGTGTACTGATTCCTAACTGGATGAGTCGCGCCGGATGACGATGGGATGGGAGGTTGACAACCCGCCATCCACGGCGATCGCGTGGCCGTTGACATAGGATGACGCATCGGAGGCCAGAAATAGCGCCATGGCGGCGATTTCCTCGGCAACGCCGCAGCGTTGCAGGGGATTGAGTTGTCCGATTTTGCGTTCGCTGCCGCGGGCGCGGGCTTGGTCGAATATCGGCTTGGTCATTCCGGTTTCAATCAGGCCTGGACAAATAGCGTTGATTCGCACTCCCGTGCCCGCGAGTTGATTCGCTGCGGTTTGGACCAGGCTGATGCCCCCAGCCTTGCTGGCGCTGTACGGCATGCCGCCGGCAGCGGAGCGCAATCCCGCGACCGAGGCCGTGCAGATGATGGAGCTGCGGTTTACTCGAACAAGGGCACCAGGCCGCCGCTGATCCCTGCATTGGCGTAGCACACGTCGAGGCTGCCGAATTGGCTCGCCGCAAGCGCCGATGCAGCGGCAATCGTGTTCTCGGACGAAGAGTCCCCGCGCACAGCCGTGGCACGTCCGCCGCAGGATCGAATCTGCGCCACCGTCGCCTCCACTTGCGCGGCGATGTCGAGCGCAACCACCGCGGCTCCCTCGGCCGCGAACAACAATGCGCTGGCGCGACCGATGCCGCTGGCCGCGCCGGTCACCAAGGCGACCTTGCCCTGCAGTGTATCCTTGGCTTGCAGTAGATTCATGGGTGCGGTTTTACGCCGGCGTGCCACCGTAGGCAAGCAACGCCGCCCTCGAGCGCGCAACGGCGACGTCGCCTATAATACTGCCTGCCAAATGAGAAGGAGCGTTCACATGTCCGATGACCCCAACAAGATCTCGCGGCGAGAATTCACTGCGCTGTCGATTGCCGCCGGCGTTGCCGCTGCAACGCGCGCGTCCGGCGCCACGGCTGCACAGATGACCGCTACCGATGTGCAAGTCACCACAGCCGCCGGTGTCTGCGATGCCGCGCTCATTCATCCGCAGCAGGGGTCGTGGCCCGCGGTCATTCTATTTACCGATGTGTTCGGGCTTCGTCCAACGATGCGCGATATGGCGAAGCGGCTTGCCGCGGATGGATTCACAGTGTTGGTGCCGAATCCCTTCTATCGCAGCAGCAAGCCGCCGGGTCTGTCGATGGATTTTGATTTCGGCAGTGTGGCGGACCGCGAGAAAATGGACGCGTTGCGCGCCCCCTTGACCAGCGATGCCGTGATGCAGGATGCCTCTGCGTACGTGAAATTTCTCGATGCCCAACCCTCGGTCAACAAGAAGGCCAAGATGGGAGTGTTTGGCTACTGCATGGGCGGTCCGATGACCATGCAGGCGGCCGCCGCCATTCCCGAGCGTATCGGCGCGGGCGCGTCGTTCCACGGCGGCGGTTTGGTGACCGACAAGCCGGACAGCCCTCATTTGCTGGTGCCCAAGATGTCCGCACAATTCTACTTCGGGATTGCGATGAACGACGATCAGCGCCAGCCTGACGCCAAGGCCAAGCTCGACGAGGCGTTCAAGTCGGCAAAACTGGCGGCGAAAATAGAAGTCTACGACGGTTGTCTGCACGGCTGGTGCGTGAAGGACATGCCCAAGGTTCCCGGTAAACCTGCCATCTACAACGAGGCGCAGGCCGAACGCGCTTGGGGTGAACTGGTTAGTCTGTACAAACGAGCGCACGTCTAGATGGGCGACGCATTCATCTGCGATTTTGTGCGCACGCCGATCGGCAAATATGAAGGTGGGCTGTCGCGTGTTCGCCCCGACGATCTGGCGGCTACGGCGATAAGGGCTTTGCTTGCCGGCAATGGTGCCATCGCGGGATCGATCGACGAAGTGTTCATGGGGTGCGCCAACCAAGCGGGTGAGGACAACCGCAACGTTGCGCGCATGGCGGCGTTATTGAGCGGACTGCCGGTGCATGTGCCGGCCGTGACGCTCAATCGACTGTGCGCATCCGGATTGGATGCGGTGGCCGCGGCCGCTCGGGCGATCCGGGCGGGCGAAATGGAACTGGCCATTGCGGGCGGGGTTGAGTCGATGACTCGAGCGCCCTTCGTGATGGGTAAGGCGGAGCGCGCCTTTCAGCGCACGACGGAAATCTATGACACCACCATCGGCTGGCGTTTCGTTAACGCGCACATGAAGGCGCTCTACGGCGTCGATTCGATGCCTGAAACCGGAGAAAACGTTGCCGCCGATTTCAACGTGTCGCGCGAAGATCAGGACGCCTTCGCCTTTCGTTCGCAGCAGCGCGCCGCTCGTGCGCAAGATTCCGGTGTGTTCGCGCAGCAAATCGTGGCCGTGAGTGTTCCCGCGGCCAAGGGCTTGGCGGCGCACAGCGTTGAACGCGATGAGCAACTTCGACCGGACACCAGCCTCGAAGGTTTGGCAAAGCTCAAGCCCGCGGTGCGCGCAGGCGGATCCGTCACGGCCGGCAATGCATCGGCAATCAACGATGGCGCAGCGGCGCTGCTGTTGGCGTGCGCTGGGGCGGTCGAGAAATACGGCCTCAAGGCGCGCGCCCGAGTGCTCGGCTTCGCCGCCGCGGGAGTCGCGCCGCGCATCATGGGCGTGGGTCCGGTGCCGGCGGTGCAGAAGCTCGTGGAGCGGCTTAAGTTGAAGGTCTCCGATTTCGATGTGATCGAACTCAATGAGGCGTTCGCGGCGCAAGCCCTGGCCTCGCTGCGCGGCTTGGGTCTCCCCGATGATGCCGAACACGTCAATAGTAATGGCGGAGCGATCGCCTTGGGTCACCCGCTCGGCATGTCCGGTGCGCGCATTGTGGGCGCCGGCGTGCAGGAACTGCTGCGCCGATCGGGACGCTATGGATTAGCCACCATGTGCGTGGGCGTCGGACAAGGGGCTGCTCTGGCGTTCGAACGAGTATGAGGCGTTGCGCCTCGCTGCTACACTATCTCCTAAGAGGCGGAACCCAGTTCTGCACAGTGGAATTGAGGGTTTTGCATGGATAATAAGCTGAATTACACGGTGGAGGACGGCGTCGCCGTCCTTACCTTTGAGAATCCGCCGGTCAACAGTCTCGGGCAAGAATTGCGCGCTGCCGTTGCTGAGGCCGTGGCGCGCGCGAACGCGGACCCTAGCGTCGGCGCCATCGTGTTACTCGGTTCAGGCACGGGCTTTTCCGGCGGCGCCGATATTCGGGAGTTCGGCACATCGAAGGCCGCGGCGTACCCCAACTTGCGCACCTTGATCATCGAGGTAGAAGAGAGCGAGAAAGCGGTGATCGCCGCCATCGGCGGCGTGTGCATGGGCGGCGGTTTGGAATTGGCGTTGGGCTGCCACTTCAGAGTCGGCGTGGCAGGAGGGCGCATTGCGCTGCCGGAAGTCAAGCTCGGCCTGCTGCCCGGCGCGGGGGGTACTCAGCGGCTGCCGCGTTTGCTCGGAGTCGAAGCCGCCCTCAATCTCATCGTCTCGGGAACGACAGTGCCTTCGGAAAAACTGCGCGGCACGCCGCTGTTCGACGCCTTCAGCGACGGCGACTTGCGCGATGCGGCCTTAAGCTTTGCGCGCCGGGTGATCAGCGAAAAATTGCCCCGCAAGCGAGTCCGCGATCTGACGTTGGACATGCCGAACGCGGAGGCGTTCTTCCAATTTGCGCGCAACTCCGTGAAGGCGGTTGCGGGTCCGTACCCGGCGCCGCTCGCCTGCGTCGAGGCGGTGGCGGCGGCGGTCGAAAGGCCCTTCGATGCCGGTCTGAGGCGCGAGCGCGAACTGTTTACCACACTGATGCTGTCTGCGGAGTCGGCGGCGCTGCGGCATGTGTTTCAAGCCGAGCGAGCGGCCTCGAAAATTCAGGGCGTACCCGACGACACGCCGATGAGGCCCATCCGCAAGGTAGGAGTCATCGGCGCCGGCACCATGGGAGGCGGCATCGCCATGAGCCTTATCAACGCAGGGCTGCCGGTGGTGCTGCTGGAAACCCAGCAGGATGCGCTTGACCGTGGCCTCGCCAACATCCGGCGCAACTACCAGGGTGCGCTGCGCAAGGGCACGCTCAACGAAGCCAGCCTTGCAAAGCGCCTGGCGCTGATCACTCCCACATTGGACTATGCCGCGCTGGCGGATGTGGACTTGAGCATCGAGGCCGTGTTCGAGAACATGGACGTGAAACGCCAGGTATTCGAGAAGCTGGATGCCGTAGTGCGGCCGGGGGCCATCCTCGCCTCCAACACTTCTGCGTTGAATCTCGATGAGATCGCCAAATTTACGCGCCGCCCTCGAGATGTCATCGGGCTGCATTTCTTCAGCCCGGCCAATGTGATGCGCCTGCTCGAGGTGGTGCGCGGTGCGGCCACGGGAAACGACGTGCTGGCGACCGCCATGCGTTTGGCGAAAACCACGAACAAGGTCGCCGTGGTGTCCGGAGTGTGCGACGGTTTCATCGGCAATCGAATGTTGGCGCGCTACGGCACCGCGGCGCACGATTTGATCATGACCGGCGCTTTGCCGCAGCAGGTCGATGCGGCGCTGCAGGAATTTGGTATGGCAATGGGGCCATTTCGCGTCGGAGACTTGGCCGGTCTCGATATTGGATGGGCGCTGCGCAAGCGGCGCGCGGCGGAATTTCCCGGCAAGGATTTTTCCAACGTGGCGGACGCTCTGTGCGAGGCCGGCCGTTTCGGGCAAAAAACCAGCGCCGGCTGGTATCGCTACGATCCAGGTTCGCGCAATCCCATTGCGGACCCCAAGGTCACGGACATCATCGAGCAGTTTCGCCGGCAAAGAGGCATCACGCCGCGCGCGGTGGGCTCGGCCGAGATCGTCGAGCGCTGCATCTATGCGCTGGTCAACGAAGGCGCACGCATCCTCGAGGACGGCATCGCACAGCGCGCCTCCGACATCGACTTGGTGTACCTCAATGGCTATGGGTTCCCCGCCTATCGAGGCGGCCCCATGTTCTTCGCCGATCAGACGGGCTTGAACGAGATCGCGCGCTCTCTGAGACGCATCGCGCAACAGCCCGGCAGCGACCCGGACGTATGGAGTCCGGCGCCGCTGCTCATTCGCCTGGCCGGCCAAGGCCAGTCATTCAGTACAACCAAAGGGTCAGCCTCGTGACAGAAGCAGTCATCGTCTCTACGGCGCGCACCGGCCTCGGCAAGAGCTGGAAGGGTGCTTTCAACATGACTTACGGTGCGACTCTCGGCGCGCATGCGGTGCGCCACGCCGTGCAACGCGCGGGCATCGACCCGGCCGAAGTCGAGGATGTGATCATGGGCTCGGCCCTAGGTGAGGGCACCACGGGCGGCAATATTGCGCGTGCGATCGCCTTGCGTGCCGGACTCCCCGTGACCACTGCGGGTTTGAGCATCAATCGTTTCTGCAGCTCCGGGCTGCAGTCGATCGCGCTCGCGGCGCAGCGCATTCTCACCGAAGGCGCCGGCGTGATGGTCGCAGGCGGCCTGGAGAGCATTTCCTGCGTGCAGAACGAAGCGAACACTCACATGCGTCGCGATCCATGGCTGGTCGAACACAAGCCGACTCTGTATTGGAACATGCTGCAAACCGCGGAAACCGTGGCGAAGCGCTACCACATCAGCAAACAGGATCAGGATGAGTACGGCGTTCGCAGCCAACTGCGCGCCGCCGCCGCCCAAGCTGCGGGCAAATTCAAAGATGAGATCGTGCCCATGACCACCATCATGGGAGTCGCCGACAAGGCAAGCGGCACGCTCAGCACGCGCGAGGTCACCATTTCGAGCGATGAGGGCATACGTCCCGATACCACCCTTGAAGCGGTGGCGCAGATTCGTCCTGCAATCCCGGGCGGAGTCGTCACCGCAGGCAATGCCAGCCAGTTCTCCGACGGCAGCAGTGCCGTAGTGGTCATGGACGGCAAATTGGCGCAGCAGCGCGGCCTGACGCCATTGGGGATTTTTCGCGGTTTCGCGATCGCCGGTTGCGAGCCGGATGAAATGGGAATCGGCCCAATCTACGCCGTACCGCGACTCTTGCAGAGAACCGGCTACAAGGTATCCGATATCGACCTGTGGGAATTGAACGAGGCATTTGCCTGCCAGGTTCTGTACTGCCGCGATAAATTGGGCATTCCGGACGAGAAGCTGAACGTCAACGGCGGCTCCATTGCCGTGGGACACCCCTATGGAGCCAGCGGTGCGCGCCTCACGGGACATGCGCTGATCGAAGGCAAGCGCCGCGGTGCCAGGCTCGTGGTCGTTACCATGTGCATCGGCGGCGGACAAGGTGCCGCGGGACTATTCGAGGTGACTTGATGAGCGTGCGCGAATTATTCGAGCTGGAGGGGCGGGTGGCTCTGGTGACGGGCGGATCGCGCGGCTTGGGATTGCAGATTGCGCAGGGTCTCGGAGAAATGGGTGCCAGAATTGCGATCAGCGCTCGCAAGCCCGCAGAGCTGGAAGAGGCCAAGGCTCGTTTGGCGAAGCAGGGGATCGATGCGCTGGCCGTTGTGAACGATCTGACCAAGCCCGATCAAGTGCCGGCGCTCATCGAGGCGGTCGTCGGGCGCTACGGCAGTATCGATATCTTGGTCAATAATGCCGGCGCGAGTTGGGGGGCGCCCGCCGAGAGGCATCCGCTTGACGCATGGAACAAGGTCATGAACTTGAATGCCACCTGCGTATTCGCACTCAGCCAGGCCGTCGCCAACGCCTGCTTCATTCCGCAGCGATCCGGCAATATCATTGTGATCGCATCCGTTGCGGCGCTGCGCGTGGGTGCGCACATGAAGGCAGCGGCTTACTACGCCTCGAAAGCGGCAGCCTTGCATCTGACCCGGGCCTTGGCTGCGGAATGGGGACCGCACGGCATTCGGGTCAATGCCATATGCCCCGGATTTTTCCCCTCCAAAATGACCAGCGGTTTGCTCGAGACCATCGAGGCCGCAGTCATCGAGCGAACGCCCCTGGGGCGGCTCGGCGGCGAAACCGACCTGATGGGAGCTGCGGTTTACCTCGCATCGGACGCGTCGCGCCACGTAACCGGACAGTACATTGCCGTGGACGGCGGCGCGTCGGCGATATGAGCAGCCCGGCCGCGGGACTGCGGCCTCCTCCCGATCATCATGCCTTCGACACGGAACGCCTCGCGGCTTGGATGCAGTCGCATGTCGACGGCTTCTCCGGTTCCATCGAGGTCAGCCAATTTGCCGGCGGCCAATCCAACCCTACCTTTCTCGTGGAGGCTGCCGCGCATCGCTATGTGCTGCGGCGCAAGCCGCCGGGCAAGCTGTTGCCCTCGGCGCACGCCGTCGATCGCGAGTACCGCGTGATCATGGCCTTGGCAAACAGCAAAGTACCGGTGGCAAAGGCGTATGCGTTGTGCGAAGACGCCGCGGTCATCGGTACCGCTTTCTACATCATGGACTACGTCGAGGGCCGTCTGTTTTGGGACGCCGCGCTGCCTGAGGTGGCGCCACCGGACCGGTACGCCGTTTATCAGGAAATGACGCGTGTCATCGCGGCCTTGCACACGGTGGACTATGCCGCGGTAGGCCTTGCCGACTACGGCAAATCCGGCCACTACATCGAGCGTCAAGTGGCGCGTTGGACCCAGCAGTATCGCGCTGCGCAGACCGAGCGTATCGACGCCATGGAGCAACTCATCGATTGGTTGCCGCAGCATATTCCCGACGACGAGGAAACCTGCATCGTGCACGGTGATTTTCGGCTCGACAATGCGATATTCCATCCCAGCGCCCCGAAGATTCTGGCGGTGCTGGACTGGGAGTTATCGACACTGGGTCACCCGCTGGTGGATTTGGCCTACCTCTGCATGCGCTATCATTTATCGGCCGATCAATTTCGCGGTCTCGCCGGATTGGATGTCGCCGCGCTCGACATTCCGAGCGAGGCCGATTGCGTGGCCGACTACTGCCGGCGCCGCAGCCGCCCGCCGGTCGCGCCGCAGGATTGGACCTATTATCTGGCGTTCAACATGTTCCGGCTGACGGGAATTTTGCAAGGCGTGCTGGCGCGCGCCATCCAAGGCAACGCCTCGAGCGCTACGGCACTGGAGGCGGGCCGCCGGGCGCGACCTCTGGCCGAACAGGGATGGGCGCTGGTACAGCAATCGTTCGGCAATTAGTCGACAAGGGAAACCGCATGGATTTTTCGCACAGCGATAAGGTTCGCGATCTGCAGCGCAAAGTGCAGGCTTTCATGGACGCGCACGTCTACCCGGCGGAGCCGCGTTTCGATCAGGAAATGCAAAAAAGCCGAATGGACGGCAACCCCTGGCGCCCGACCGCCATCATGGAGGAGTTGAAACGCAAGGCTCGGGCGCAGAGCCTATGGAATCTGTTCCTGCCGCACTCCGAGCACGGCGCGGGACTCTCCAATCTCGAGTACGCGCCGCTGTGCGAGATCATGGGGCGTTCGCATCTCGCGCCCGAAGCATTCAATTGTTCCGCCCCCGATACCGGCAACATGGAGGTGCTCGCCCGCTATGCGACCCCGGCGCAACAAGAACTTTGGCTGGCGCCGCTGCTCGACGGCAAGATCCGCTCGGCCTTCGCCATGACCGAGCCCGACGTCGCGTCGAGCGATGCGACGAATATCCAATCCTCCATCGTGCGCAATGGCGACGAATACGTGATCAACGGCCGCAAGTGGTGGACTTCTGGCGCCGGCGATCCGCGCTGCGAAATCCTGATATTCATGGGTAAGACAAACCCCGGTGCAGCGCTGCACGGCCAGCAGTCCATGATTCTCGTGCCCATGAACACCCCCGGAGTGCAGCGCCTGCGTCAGCTTTCCGTGTTCGGCTACGACCACGCGCCGCACGGTCATTCGCAGATCGATTTCGTCGATGTGCGAGTGCCCGCGGAGAATCTGTTGCTCGGCGAGGGACGCGGCTTTGAAATCGCGCAGGGGCGCTTGGGGCCAGGCCGCATCCATCATTGCATGCGTTTGGTCGGTCTGGCAGAGCGCGCGCTGGAAATGATGTGCAAGCGCGCTCAATCGCGCGTGGCGTTCGGCAAGCGCGTTTCCGAGCAGGGTGTAACGCTGGAACGCATTGCTGAGTCGCGCATCATGATCGACCAAGCTCGATGGCTGGTGCTCAATGCCGCCTATATGATGGATACGGTGGGAAACCGCGCTGCCAAGAAGGAGATCGCGATGATCAAGGTCGCCGCGCCCGTCATGGCCTGCCAAGTCATCGATTGGGCGATCCAAGTTCACGGCGGCGGCGGCCTCAGCGATGATTTCCCACTGGCCGCCGCTTTCGCCGCTGCACGCACCTTGCGCTTCGCCGACGGACCGGACGAAGTGCATCGTGAGCAGATCGGCAAGCTGGAGTTGGGGCGCTATCGGCCTGGCTGACACATGTCCGATCGACATTTCAAATTCTGGCCGGCCAATGCGATGCGCTCGCTGGTGGCGCCTGAGACAAATATTTTCTACAACGCCGAGGTGTCGGCGCGGCGCTATCCGCATAAGCCGTTCCTGATTTTCTACGACACGGCGGTGACTTTTGCCGGTCTGCTGGATGAGGCGACGCGCCTGGCCGGCTTTCTGGAGCGGCATTGCGGAGTCCGCCAAGGGGACCGCGTGCTGCTGTGCATGCAAAACAGCCCGCAGTTCGTCATCGGCTATTACGGCATCTTGCGCGCCAATGCGGTCGTGGTGCCCATGAACCCCATGAACCTGACCCAGGAGATACTGCGTTACGCCGAAGATGCCGGGGCGCACACCGTCATCGTCTCGCAGGAACTGTACGCGCGAATTGAGCCTCTGATCGGCAAGTCGGTTCTCAAGTCGGTGATCGTCGCCGCCTACTCGGATTATCTGCGAGCGCCCACCACGTTGGCCGTGCCGGACTTCATTGCGGCGCCGCGCCTGGAAATTGCAGCGCCGGGAGTGACGCTGTGGCGCGAGGCGCTGGCAAGCGGCCTGACCCCGGGACCTTTGACGGCGGGCCCGGATGATTTATGCGTAATGCCCTATACCTCCGGCACCACCGGTCTGCCCAAGGGTTGCATGCATACTCATGGCAGCGTCATGCATACCCTCACTGCAGGCTCGCGCTGGTTTTCGCTGCAGCCCGAGCTGACGTTGATGGCCGTCGCGCCTTTGTTCCACGTGACCGGCATGCAGGGTGGCATGAATAGCCCGCTGTACTCGGGGATCACCGTGGTCATGCTGCCGCGCTGGGACCGAAATGCGGCCGCGGAATGTGTGCAACGTTATCGGGTGACGAGTTGGACGGGGATTCCAACCATGTTTCAGGATTTTTTCGCTAATCCCGATATCGCCAAGTATGACTTGAGTTCCATACGCCGCTTGAGCGGCGGCGGCGCGGCCATGCCGGCGGCGGTGGCGCAGCGGCTTCTCGACATGGGCGTTACCTACTACGAAGGCTATGGTTTGTCGGAGACCATGGGCGCCACTCACTTGAACCCGCCGGAAAACCCGAAGAAGCAATGCCTGGGGATTCCCATCTACGACGTCGATTCGCGGGTGGTCGATCCTGTCACCTTGACCGAACTGCCCGCTGGCGAAGTGGGCGAAATCATTACGCACGGTCCACAGGTTTTTTTGGGGTATTGGAACAAGCCCGAGGACACTTCCCAGTCGCTGATCGAAATCGAGGGGAAGCGCTTTCTGCGTACGGGCGATCTGGGCCGAGTCGATGAGGATGGATATTTCTTCATGGTCGATCGGCTGAAACGCATGATCAACGCCTCCGGATTCAAGGTCTGGCCCACTGAGGTGGAGTCCCTGATGTACCAACATCCTGCGGTTCTGGAAGCTTGCGTCATCGGCGCGAAAGATGCGCATCGCGGCGAGACCGTCAAAGCCGTCATCGTGCTGCGACCCGAATGGCGCGAGCGCATCGATGCGCTCGCCGTCATCGACTGGTGCCACGAGAACATGGCGGCATACAAATGTCCGCGCATGGTCGAATTCGTCGATGCCCTGCCCAAGTCGGGCGCAGGCAAGATCATGTGGCGCGAGCTGCAGGATCGAGAGGCCGCAGCCAACGAGCGAGTGAATCAAACATGAAGGCATTGCTCAGCAAACACGTCGGCGGGCCGGAAACTCTGGTGCTCGGGGACATCCCGGAGCCTGCGGCGGGACCTCTGAATGTGCGAGTCACGGTGCGCGCCTGTGCGGTCAATTACCCAGACCTGCTCATGATTCAAGATCTCTACCAATTCAAGCCGCCGCGCCCGTTTGCACCCGGCGCCGAAGTGGCGGGAATCGTCGATGCAGTAGGCGAGGGGGTCGACCACGTTCGCGCCGGCGACCGCGTGCTGCTCTCCCCGGTGCGCAGCGGCGGCATGGCCGAGAAAGCGGTAGGCCTGGGGCGCAATTGCTGGAAAATTCCGGATGCCATGCCGTTCGACGAAGCGGCCTCGCTGCTGATGGCCTATGGCACCTCGCATCATGCCCTCAAGGACCGAGCGCAGTTACGCGCGGGAGAAACGCTGCTGGTGCTTGGCGCCGCCGGCGGCGT
>JAYTXS010000448.1:0-1669 GCA_043742845.1 Gammaproteobacteria bacterium | reverse complement strand
GACGGGGCAATCAGCAATCGTCCGCGCAAGGCCGCCTCGCCGGCGCCGCCGAACGTGGGCGCGCGGTTCAGCGCCAGATGGAGCTTGGCGACAAGGCCGCGACAGCGGATATGGTTGACCCGGCGCACGAAGCCCGTGTCCAAATGACGAGGTCCGAGCAGACGCAGAAAGGTGGTTTTCGGATCGGCACTGGAAATGACGCTGCCGGCGTCAATACTCTCGCCCGACTCGAGCACGACGCCGGCGGCACGATCGCCGTCGACTCGAATGCTGGCGACCCGCGCGCCGGTGCGAATGACCGCCCCCGCAGCCCCCGCCGCCCTGGCCAGCGCATCGCATAGCGCACCCATGCCGCCCTTGGGCTGGGATAAACCGACCCCACCCGCGGCCGATTCCGCCGCCAAGCGGTACAACAATGTCAGCACCGTGCCGGGAGAGCGTGGGCCGAAATTTGCGCCCAGCACCGCATCCAGTCCCAAAGCGCCTTTGAGCGCCGCCGAATCGAAGTTCTCCTGCAGCAAGTCATACACATTCATGCCGCCGATTCGCAGCAGCTCGCGCATGTCGCGGCGCCCCAGCTTGCGTACCTGCCATCCTAGGCGCAGCAACGCCATGCGATCAGCCCACGCCGTCGTGCCCAGGCGCGGCGGCACGCGCGAGAACATCGGCACCAACGCCGCGGCGAAACGCCGCATACGCGCCGTATACGCGCCATACGCCTGGGCATCCTCCGACGACAGTTCGCCCTGCGCCGCCGCAGCGCCGAGGCTAAGTCGAGCGCCTCCCGGCAGCAGCGCCGTGGTGCTCATACCCTGAGCCGCCCACTCCAAGCCGTGCGTTTCAAGCTTCAGCTCGCGCAGCAGGTCCGCAGGCATGAGATGCAACAGGTGCGCGCCGGCCGAGACGCGAAATCCCGGCGCGAATTCCCGGGTGACGGCCGCGCCGCCCACCATATCGGCGGCCTCGAGCACCAGCACGCTGCGGCCGCCGCGCGCCAACGTGGCAGCGCACACCAGTCCATTGTGTCCGCCGCCGATGATCACGCAGTCGTAGCGCGTTTGAGGTGTGGCGATCGCCATCAGTGCGGTCGTCCGAGATCGCGCAGCACGGCGCGGGCCGCGTTCGCTCCGGGCGCGCCCATGACGCCGCCGCCGGGGTGCGTGCTGGAGCCGCACATGTACATGCCGCGCACCGGCGCCCGGTACTGGGCGTAGCCCGGCACGGGGCGGTTGAACAGCAGCTGATCCATGGTCAACTCACCCTGAAAGATATTGCCCTCGGTGAGGCCCACTTCGTTTTCTATATCCCAGGGAGTGCGGATTTCGGCGTGCAGTATCAGATCCTTGAAGTTAGGGCTGTGCTGCGCAATGGTGTTGATCACGGTATCGCCGAAGGCCTTGCGCTTGGCCGCATCCCAGGGCCCGTCGGCCAGTTCGTAGGGACAGTACTGCACGAACACCGACATGTAGTGCTTGCCGTCGGGCACCATGGTCGGATCGATCTGCGAAGGAATGAGCATGTCGATGTACGGCGCGCGCGACCAGCGCCCATCCTTCCAATCATCGTAGGCTCGCTCCATCATTTCGACGGTGTCGGTGACGTGCATGTCGCCGCGTATGCAGGGCGAGTCGCGCGGGATCGCGGGAAATCGCGGCAAACCATCCAGCGC
>JAYTXS010000447.1:0-1899 GCA_043742845.1 Gammaproteobacteria bacterium | reverse complement strand
GACGATCGAATGCTCGATCCGCACGCCGGCATTCGCTTTGAGTCGAGGCAGGATATCGACCGTGACCTCACCGAACAGCGCCTCCTGAACATCCGTGGTCTGAAAATTGGTGTACGAGTTGAGCACCAGTCCGTTAACGACGAAGTTGGGGTTGCCGAAATATTGGAGGCTGTTTAGCCCGGCTATAGCCTCGGTGATCGGGCTCAAATCCGGCGGGATCAGCTGCGCCAGTCCCGTAACCGCATGTCGGTAGTACGCCCCCGCCACCCAGCCGACTCGTGAGTCGGGGGATTGCGAGGCTGCGCGAAATTCCTGTTGCCAGGCATGGGTAAAGGCCAAATTGTCTTCATACGAGCGAAAGGACTGGAGGCCGGGAATGAAAGGGTTTCCGCCGCTGAACTCGGACTCCAAGCCCTGGGTGATGTCATTGAAGTCCTCATATTCCCGATCCAAGTACGAGGTATCGGATTGCAGCGTAATGCCACGCAACTCGTATTTGATGGCGATGCTCGCCACTCGAAGGTCATCCGTCAATGGTTCCTGCACTTGCGTGCCCGAGACGTGACTGCGCTCTGGCTTGGGAAGAGAATTGACCCAGTAGAAGTCCGGCTCGCTTTGATGGACGTGCTGCAGAAAAACCGCTGTGGTTATCGATATGCCTGCCATCGGGGCGATAGTCACTGCCGGCCTCACCACGTAGGAATTCGAAGTGTTTGCATTCTTTTTCTGGATCAGGCCGGTAAACGGATCCTCTCGGTCAATGAAACCGCTTGGCGAGTCAAACCACCCGCTGACTCGGAAGGCTGCAAGGTCGGTCACGATAGGGGCTCCGTAAGCCAAGCCGACTTCGTAATTTGCTCCGCCTTTATCCGTATAGCCGATTTCGGCCTTCGCGTAGCCGCTCGAGTCCGTGAGGTTGGGCTGCGGGGTGATGTAACGGATCGCGCCCCCCATGGCGCTGGAACCGAACAGCGTCCCCTGGGGTCCGCGCAGGACCTCGACTCGTTCCAAATCGAAGATCAACGGATGCGGGCTGCCCGCGGGGCCCGCGCCGTCCTGACGACGGATGGCAACCGGTGTTTCGTCGATGTAGAACTGCGTGGTCGGGGCATTGCCGCCGCTGAAGATGCCGCGGATGGCGACGTCCGTGCTTCCCTGGACCCCAGATTGAGGCGTCGATACGACCAATCCCGGCACGATGGACGCGAGATCGGAGAAAGATTGAATGTGAAGTTCATCCATCGTCTTCTGCGAGAATGCTGTGACGCTGATCGGCACCCTATCGAGCTTTTCTTCGCGCCGCTCGGCGGTCACGATGATTTCGTCGATGCTGTCGTTGAGCGGCGCGGAGGAGGTATTCGCAGTGACGTAATCCGCCGCCACGATTTTTCCGGCGGCGAGGAGCGCAACGATTGGGATCAATCCGCTAACGGCAGCAAAATGATTGAGTATCTTGACCAATTCGCATTCTCCACACTGTCGTTGATTATCCGTCCGCGCGATTTTGGCTGTGCGAACACGCCACCGCTTAAGCCACCGACTATCAATAGTAGCGAACCGATCAATGCCGCAGTTTCCGGATCGTTGGAGAACAGGAAAAATATGTTGGTGAAAGGCAGTAACTCGCGCCGGTAATTTGCGCACTCTTATAGCGCTCGATCACCCACCCACGCACTGCGAGCGAGCATTTGAGGGCGGGGCACTACATCCGTCGCGCGCGGCCCACGCCGGCGCCGTGGTTTGAAGCTCGGTATCCACCCAATTGAGTGCGCCTCGCCGTGCCCCGCGCCCATCAAGCGCCGCTATTCGTTACCCTGGCGTCTGACGAGATCGGGTGCGTCACCGTCCAGCAAGCGCAGCGCGTCCGTCGTCTTAAGAGCGGTGCAGAACTCCCCATGC